>JANNJB010000385.1:0-4168 GCA_031405615.1 Vicinamibacteria bacterium
AGCGACGAGACAACGTGGTAGTTTCATGCGTCATGTCTTCCTCCATGGTCGCGGGTTGATAAAGCGTGCGACCTGGAGGAAGTTTGTGACGCCTCGAATGGCCCGCGATCAGAGCCGCCGCGCAGCGGCTGAGTTCAACAATGGGTTGGAACGGACGAGGCGAGTTGGTGTGCCCGCTTCGCGGGCAGTCATTAGAGTCTCGCCTCGCCGCTCAACCCAGTGTTCGACGGATGCGGAGCCGTAGCGGGTCCCCAGCGGCCTTCATGGGAGAATCAAGGCCATGGAAAACCAGTACACAGGAGTCTTTGAGCAGGTCGACAACTGGTGGACGGGATTCGTCGAGGAGTTGCCAGGGTGCAATGTCCAGGAAGCCACGCTCGATGAGGCTCGAGCCAGTCTCAAAGAGGCGATTCAAGAGATCCTCCAGGCAAACCGCGAATTGGCACGTCGTGAGGCCGAAGGCCACACAGTTCTGAGGGAGCTCTTGGCCGTACCCGTCGCATGAAGCGGGTAGACCTTCTCCGCCATCTTGCTGAGCATGGCTGCGAGTTGTTTCGTGAGGGCGGGCGTCACGCCATCTATTGGAATCCTGCGAACCGTAAGACGTCGTCGGTTCCACGCCACAATGAAATCGTTGGCCCAACAGCGGCGAACATCTGCAAAGACCTCGGCATCCCAAAGCCCGGCAGACCGTAAGCGAGCATCCTTGCAAGCACCGTCGAACAACGGGTTGCACCAGACAGGGGGCGAAGGAGCGGCCCTCGCGTCTCGCCGGCGGCCGGTCGTTGAGGCCCGCCCTGCAGGTGAACACAAGGAGTGTTATCCGGACGCAGCGAGGTCTTAACGTGGCCTGGTTTGGGCTTGGCATTCTCTTGCTCCTCGGAATTGTGCTGGGGGCCATCTGGGTGCTCGGGCGCCAAGCGGCCAACGAACGAGCGGTGACCGCGCGTGAACTTGCGGCTATCGAGGCATTGCCAGAGCCAGAGGCGAAGCGCATCGCTATGGTCATGCTTGCGGAGAACAGTCTGTTCGAGTGCAAGGGTGTCGTGGCTTCACCGCCCCTGGATGGCTTGCCCGCGAGCGTTCAAGATCTCTTCAGGGAGTTTGAAGAAGTCGTCCGCGGCGAGTTTTGGCTCGGGCATGCGGCCCTAGGGGAGCAGACCCCTGTTCCAGGTCTGCGCAAGATCGGGGGAGATTCCGAGTTTGAAGAGATCGTCGTCAAACCAGAGGACCCTGCCGTCTATTCCTTCTACGGAGAAGGCCCTTCGGTCCCGTTGCAGCCGTGGCGTTCGGTCTGGCATCGGATCATCGTAGCGTCTGATCGAAATGTTCCCTGAAGCGCCGGATAACTAACAGCGGGGCTTCCGCAGCCGTGACCGGGTAGGGCTGCGCCCACAGAGTGATTCGGCTGCGGAAGGTCCGAGTTGGACTCAGCCGCGGGGCACTTGGGTTAGGTGCATTGGAACGCGGATGCTACGGGATGGTGGGACCGCGGATGGAGCCTGGGCGGTGCCAGGGCACGCGCAGCGTGCCCCTACGTGATCTTCCCCTTGGCGATCGCGGCGCTGACCGTCTGGATCGTCTTCACCATGAACGCGCGGATCGCGTCATCTCGATCGGGTGCTCCCGCCACCGCCTCCGGGTAGGGAACCCGCTTCACGAAGAGCACAGCACCCTTGTCGTAGACGCGGACCTCGAGGGTGTCGCCCTGGCCGAGATCCTCGACCTGGATGTGGAACTCGCGGCCATCATGTTCGAAAACCCGGTTGGAACCCGCGATCATGGTGAGATCCTCCCTGTTTCCCTGCGCCCTTGTCTACCGACGGACCTCGCCGCTCCCGCTACGCTGGAGCGCCTGCCTTCGGAGCCACGTTTCGAAGAACCAGTTTCCGATCGAATATTTGCCGCCCGCCTGTTTGAGATAGCCCATCTGCGCCAGGCCGAGGAGATGAGGAGCGAGGGTGTCGCCGGGGGCGGAGAGAGCGGCGCCAATGTCCGCGGGGGCGAGCGAGCGTTCGCGCGCGACCTCTTCGAGAATCCGACGTTCGATGGGCTCGAGGGTCTGATGGTCCACGGAGAAGAAGTTCGACACCATGTCGTCATTGGCGACGACATCGAGCGTGCCTTCGAGATCCTTGTTCTCGAAGAGCCGCGAGGCGATGAGCTGGACGAGGAAGGGCTGGTTGCCGGTCTTTTCCGCGATCGCGGTGACCGCCGATTCGCTGAATCCGCCGCGGGCCAGAAGCGCCGCCGTCTCGTCGCTTTCGAGCGGAGTGAGGTAAGCCGGGGGCAGAAAACCGTGCAGAAACGGAGAGGTGACGAGGGCCGCGGTTTCATCGAGGCGGGCGAGACGCCTTGTGGCGGTGATGACCGAACGCACCTCGGGCCCTCGTTGAAGCACGCGGCGCAGTCGCCCCAGCGTCGCCACCTCGTTGCGCGCGACGGTGAGCAGTTCTTCTCCTTCGTCCATCAGGATCAGGGTCTTCCACCCCGAGCGAACCGCCCGGCGGATCACCGCCTGGAGCATGTCGGTCACGGACAGGTCCTCGATGGCGTCGATGTCGATGTCCGCGGCGCGGCGGAAGTGCTCGTTGTCCTCGATGCTCGCGATCAGTCCGTCGGCGAGGCCGCGTGCGTCGGAGCTGCCCTGCAGGTCCCAGTAGAGGGCGAGGTAGGGCGTCTCCTTGCTCGCCTGGGTGCGCGCCTCGATTTCCTTCAGCAGGCTGGTCTTGCCCATGCGCCTCGCCCCGATCACCCACAAGGAGTCCCGCGAGCCGTCGAGGATCTCGCGGAGCAGGTTGCTCCGCCCGAAGAAGTTGTCTCCGCGGACCCAGCTGCCCGCGATGAATGGATTGCGCATGGTGTTTCGGTCTTGTTCCCCTTCTAGGCGTGAGGTGTGGCGTCCGGCCGGAGCTGCTGCGGAGGGGTGGCGGACTCGTCGGCGAGCACGAGAGCCTCGACCGCCACGACATCGCGCACCGCGATGGTGGACCGGCCGTCCTCGATCATGTGGTTCACCGCGTGGATGCAGAACTTCTGGATGATGTAGGGCTTGAGGTCGCTCGCGTGGAGGATGCGCTCCACCGCCTCGTCCTCGAACCGGAAGACGCCCTGCACGGGGGTGCGGATCAGCTCCTCGGCCTCGTCGCGGGAGAGGCCCGACAGCTCGAACTCGTCAAAGAAGTTGTACCAGGGCGAGCCCTCGCTTTTCCAGCTCCGCCTTATGCCGACACCGCTCATGACCGCGACCAGGTTCTCCGAGAACGTCTTCATGAACACGCTGCGCAGCCTCTGGTTGACCCGCTCGGAGTATTCGTTCAACTCGTCGACCTCGTCGATCAGCAGCGCGAGCTTGACCTTCTTCGTGGTCCGGGTCTTGAGGTCGGTGATGGCGCGCTGGAGGTCGCGCGAGAAGTCGCGGTCGTCGTAGTCGTCGTTGTCGATGCGGAAACGCAGGTCGGCGAGGGTTTCCGGCGCGAGGTCCAGGGCATCGACGATCTCCGACATCATGGTGTGGAAGAAAGTCTGTTCCGGCACGCCCTGAAGGTCCACCGAGACCGGGAAGAACTTGAACTCCGTGCCCTCGTCCTCCGCAAGCGCCATCTTCAGGTGATGCATGAACGAGGTCTTGCCGATGCGGCGGTCGCCCGTGATCATGAGCGAGTTGGCGTGGATCATGTTGAGGACCCGGCTGAGCAGTTTCTTTCGACCGAAAAACATCGCGTTCGAGAGTACGGGCGCGCCCGCGATGTAGGGGTTGAAACGGTTCCGCAGGGCGCGGCGTCTCCGCATCGCGTAGAACCCGGCCCCCGTGCCCACGAGGGAGACCGCGCACAGACCGACGAGAGGGTAGAAGTACGGGTGCTCGACGAGCGTGGGTTTGCGGTCGACCTCGAACACGGCCTCGAACGATCGCCCCTTCCGGTCTTTTACCGAAATCTCCACCCGGTTCAGGCCGCGGGCCAGGGGGATGGATTCGTCGAACGTGTGGGTTCGTCCCTCGCCCTCGCGGGTGAGATCCGCGGCGCCCACCACCGCGGCGCCCGACCGGAAGGTGATCTGCGCGAGGCCCCGGTCGTCGGTGGCGACTCCCGACACCGTGATCGTGTCCTCGTAGGTCTCGGTGAGCTGCTGTTTGGGGGCGACGAAAGCGAGGTCGGGGAATTCG
>JANNJB010000386.1:0-3170 GCA_031405615.1 Vicinamibacteria bacterium
CCGGTCAAATGGTCGGGGCCGAACCCGAAGCCTGCGGACGTCGAGGAGTGGCGCGAGCTGGTCACCAGGTGGTTCCAGTTCGCGACCTTCTGTCCCCTGCTCCGCGTGCACGGGAAGCCGCCGTACCGCGAGATGTGGTACTTCGGGGGCGTCTTCGAGCTTCCGCCGCAGGTTCGCGACGTGGACGTCGACCGTTCGTGTGAAGGGCACCGTGCTGTATCCCCACACTGCCTCGAGAAGTTCGGTGCGGGAGATCGTGGCGCCCTGGTGTTCTATGAAGTAGCGCAGCAGGTGAAGTTCCTTGCCGGAGAGTTCCACCGGTGTCCCGAGCTTCGTCACCTCGGCGCGGCGGAAGTCGGCGTGAATGGCGCCCACTGTCGCGCTCTGGAGCGCGGGCGGCAGTGGTTCGGCCGGAGCGCCGTCTCGTCGCAGCCGGGCCTCGATGCGGGCGAGAAGCTCCGACATGTCGAAGGGCTTCACGAGGTAGTCGTCGGCCCCGAGCTTCAGTCCCACCACGCGATCGCTGACCTGCCCTCGTGCGGTCAACATCAGGACCGGCGTCTTTACACCGCGGGCGCGAAGATCCCGACAAACGTCGAAACCGGACTTCCGCGGGAGCATGCCGTCTAAAAGGATGAGGTCCCAGGCTTCCGCGCTTGCCCGACCGAATCCATCCTCGCCGTCACGCGCGACGCCGACCACGTAGCCCTCCGCCCGCAGCCGATCCTCGAGAGTCAGAACCAGGCCTGGTTCGTCCTCCACCACCAGAATCCGCGCGCTCATGCCGCGGGGATCTGAATCGTGAAGAGAGCGCCGCCTTCGGGACGGTTGCCCGCACTCACCCGGCCGCCGTGGCTCTCGACGATTCTCTTGACGAGGGCGAGGCCGAGGCCGCTTCCCGGAATCTGCGCCTCGCTCGCGCGCTGGCCGCGATAGAAGGGCTCGAACAGACGCGGGATCTCGGAGTTCGACAATCCGGCGCCCTCGTCGGCGACCGCGATCTCGACGCCGCCCGCCCGTCTCGCCGCGCGCACGGTGACGCGGGGCGGCTCGCCGCCGTACTTGAGCGCGTTCCCGAGCAGGTTCGACAAGGCGCGGGTGAGATGCGACATGTCGCCGTTCACCTTCAGCGGTTCTCCGGCCAGGTCGACCGCGACCGACCCTCCTCGTTCAGCGGCCAAAGCCTCCATCCCCTTTACCGCGGCGCGCACGGCATCAGCCACATCGACGGGGCCGCGGGCGGTGCGGCCGGGCGAGTCCGCGCCGGCGAACTCAAGCACGTGCTCGACCATGTCGGTGAGGCGCACGCTCTCATCGCGAATGAGCGCGCCGTACCGCTTCGCCTGATCCTTCTCGTGCACCACTCCATCCGCCAGATTGTCCGCGGCCGAGCGGATCACCGCGAGCGGCGTTCGCAGCTCATGCGAAACCGCGGCGACAAACTCCACCTGCTGGGTCGCGATCGCGCGCAGCCTTCGCGCCGAGAAGAAGACGAGGCCCGCCGACACGCCGAGAACGCCCAGGATCGATGCGCTCAGAACGGTGTTGCGCCGCTGTTGCGCGCGCACCGCGGCGTCGATCGATCCTTCCTTGTGCCGCAGCGCGAGGGTCCAGGGCCCGACCGAGGGGCCCGAGGGGTTGAGATGCACCGCGCGGGCGGCGCCGGTTCCCTTTCCCATCTGGAACACGAGACGAACGGAAGACTGCGACACCACGTCGGGTAATCCGGGGAGAACCCCGCGAAGGAGAGAACGATCCAGCTCATCGAACCGCAAACGCAGCATCGGCGATTTTGCGTCAGCCGCGACGGTCGCGTGACGAGGGGCGACCGATTGGCCCGCCACGGGCTCACCACTCTCGCTCTTGACCACGGACCACGCGAAGGGGCCCTCCGCCCCGAGGCGCGATGCGGCGATAGCGCCGACGATCCGGTCGCGGAGGTAGTCGCGGTCGAGCCACAGGATCTCGACCGGACCCCGGCCCGTGTGACGCATGAACATCTCGCGAACCTCGGTGAGTCGCGTCGGGGGCCGGCCTTCGGGCGCGCGCTCATTGATAAACACATCGATCACCGGCGAAAGGATGGCGGGAACGTCGGCCATGACCGAACTACCCCCCTCGGCCTCTATGGCGGCCTGAACCGGCGCAAGCTCCTTCGGCCAGGCCTCATTCACGAACACGCGCCTTGTCTCGTCGAAACGTCTGAGCCGGCTCGCGCCGTCGGCGGTGCGCTCGGCAACATAAACCGCTTTCACGAGGCCTGCGTGCTCCGACTCCGCGCGCCAGCGCTCCACTCGGGTTCCGAAGGTCGAGACATCGTGAGTTTCAGGTGCCGCCTGAAGCGACCTCGCGTCGATGCGCAACTCCAGAAACGCGCGGGTCAACTCGCGGTCAACGTCCTCGGCGATGGCCGCCGCCTTCTCGGTCGCCTCCTCGGTCAGCTTCCGCCGCTCGGCCTCGGCGATGGCCCCGAGCCAGCGGTGCTGAATCACCGCGAGCACCACCAGCAGGGCGATCACCGCGAGCAGGGCCAGGCCCTCGGCGCGGGACCGCCAGGACGGGGCAGAGAAAGACGGTTTCATGGGCAGTAGCCAGGATTATTCATGAGGAATCGTCGCGAGACGTTCGAGACCGTGCCAGTGGCGGGCAAGCGCAGTGACGAGCGACGCAACAGTATTGGACATACTGTGAGGAGACGAGGAGCGAGCACGCCCGCCAATGGTGCGGTATCGGACGTCGCAGCAGATTCCCTCATGAATAGTCCAGGCTAAGTAGGACCGGAAATGTAGCACCGCGGTTCGGCCCAAGCCCCTGAAAGCAATTCGTTTTACAGCTTCTTTACGAACGCCTTACACCCCTTGACGACTGCCGCGCGCCCTCGGCCGTACATATCTTCGAACGCGCAACTTCCAACAGGAGATCAGGAACCCATCATGAAGAAACGTCAGATCCAGGACATCATCGCCGCGGCCCTGCTCGCGATAGGGACCACCGGCATCGTCGGAGCCGAGAGCGCCGACGCCAAGGCCACTGCCCTGCTCGCCAAACTCCGCCAGGCCATCGGCGGCGGCGAAGCGAAGCTCTCCTCGCTCAAGGGCCTCAGCCTGCAGGCCGACATGCGGCGCGTCATGCCGGGCGAAGGGTCCGAGCCCGGGCCGGAAATGTCGGGC
>JANNJB010000387.1:0-2724 GCA_031405615.1 Vicinamibacteria bacterium
GAACCGGTCGCGGGGAATCCCGACGAGGTGCGCAAGGAAATCGCGTCCACCGCGGTCTTCTGGCGCGACCGCCTCGCGGGAACCGCACTCGCCGCGGCGTACCTGCACTGCTCCGATCCCTCGTTCGATCGTGTGGGTCAGGACGTGCTCAGCGTTTTCGGGCGAACTCCCGAACGCGTGAAAACGTCGGCAAATCTCCTGGTGGCGGGCATCCCCGGGGCGATCGAACGGCAGGCCGCGCCCGCCCTCGCCCTGCTGGGAATGGGTCACTGACACTGTGAACGCATCCACCAACCTCGCGAGGCGCCCATTCCGTAACGAGAGACTGCCCTGGCTCATGGCGGGCACACTGACCCTCATGGCCGTGCTGATCTCGGTGGCCCACGGGCGCTTCGTCGGCCGCCTGCTCTCGGGCGACGAGGCCAAGACGGTTCTCGCGGTTCGTAGCGACGAGGGGCGAATTGTGGAACTCGAGCGAGACATTGCCCTCGAGCCACCGCTCAAGATCGAGACCGCCGAGCTGGCTCGCCTGCGCGCCTACAAAGAGCTGGTCGATCTTCGCGTCTTTCCCTGGAGGCGGTTCCTCGCCGAGCTCGAAGAGACCTTGTCGGGCGACGTTCGGCTGACCCGGATCTCGCCCGGAGCACCGAAGGGCGGTCAGGGCATGATCATCGAACTTTCCGGCGAAGCGAGGAACAAGAACGCGGCCTTCTCCCTGGCCGAAGATCTCGACGCGTCGCCCATGTTCTCGAACGCCGTATTGAAGTCGCTTGTCGAGAGGGACGACCAGACGGAGTTCGACCTGGAACTGGTCTTTGATCCTCCCCCGACCTCGATGCCCGCGGGGAAGACGAAATGACCCGAAGGCGTTCGAAGGCCCGGCTCTGGCTCGCCGTCACGGGTCTCGTTCTCCTCGCGATCAACGTGGCGGTTCTCGCCGCGTTCACCTGGCCCCGCCTGACCCGGGTGCGCCGGGCGGAAAGCCGGGCCGCGGAAGTGGCCACCCAGCGCGCTTCGCTCGAGAGATTGTGGGCGCAGGTGATCGCCCGCAAGGAACTGGTGGCGCAGAACCGGAAGGACATCGAGAGCCTCAGTCGCGACTACCTCAAGCCGCGCGCCGTGGATCTGTTTGCGGCCCAGCGCGAGATCGAGAAGCTTGCCATAGATGCGGGCCTTCAGCCGAAGAAGAGCGGCTACGATGTCGATCAGATCAAGGGCACCAACCTCGTGCGGGTCGAAGTGACGCTTCCCCTCGACGGCACTTACGCGAACCTCACCGGTTTCCTCGCCCGCATCGCCGCCGCGAAGCGCTTCATCGTGGTCGACCAGATGTCGCTGACCCAGGATCAGGAGGCGGCCAAGATGAGCCTCAAGCTCAGGGCGGTTTTCACCGACGGAGCGCCCCTTGAATCGCGGTGAACGGGGCACGACCTTCCTGGAGGTGCTGGCCGTGGCCACCATCATCGCCATCCTCGCCGCGGTGGCGCTTCCCCTCTCCCGCGTCACCCGGCAGAGACAGAAGGAGATCGAGCTGCGGCGCGCGTTGCGCGAGATCCGCACGGCCGTCGATCGCTTCAAGGATGGCGTCGATCGCGGCCAGATCGGGGGCACCGACGTCAAACTGGGCAGCGAGGGGTATCCCGAGTCGCTCGAAACCCTGGTCGAAGGAGTCAATCAGGTGGGCCGCCCCGGCTTTAAGCTCAAATTCATACGGCGGATTCCGGAAGACCCTTTCAGCGGCAAGGCCGAGTGGGGGATGCGCTGCTATCAGGACGACAAGGACTCCTTCTCGTGGTGCGGCGATAATGTCTTCGATGTCTACACCCTCGCCGAGGGAACGGCGCTTGACGGCACGAAGCTGAAGGATTGGTGATGGCGCTACTTCAAACCGCGTTTCGCGCAACGAGACACCGGACCGATCAAAGGTCCGGGTTCACCCTGATCGAATTGATTGTCGTGATCAGCATTCTGGGGATCCTTCTCTCGATCGCCCTGCCCAACTACAAGAACTCCGTGCTCCAGGCCCGCGAGGCCGTCCTCCGCGAAAATCTCTACCGGCTGCGGGACCTCATCGACCAGTACCAGTCCGACAAGGGTCGTTACCCCGAATCGCTCGAAGCCCTGGTCACCGATGGATATCTTCGCAAGGTTCCCCCGGACCCGATCTCGGCTGCGCCGTGGGTCGAGATACCGCCGGAGTTCGACGAGGCGACGGGGGAAGCTCCCACCGGTGTTTACGATGTGAAGAGTTCGGCGACGCAGGCAGGAATGAACGGGATCCCGTACAGCGAATGGTGATCGGACCGAAGCAGGCGGGCGCGGCCTTGCTCCTGGGCGTCGCGCTGTTCGTTGCCTGGAAGACCTTCTGGCCGGCCGAGGACCTTGCCCAGAAGGCCGCGCTGCGCCTGGAGGTGGGTTCCGAGGTGCCGGCCATCGGCCTCGACCGCCTGCGTCGCGCGGACCCCACAAACCCTGCGCCCTCTCGCGACCTCTTCAAGTTCGGACGCGATTCGAGAGCGGATCTCGCCCCGGTCCCGGCTCCCGTGATCAGGCTCGATCCGATCCCCGTTGCCACTCCTTTCCCCACCCCGGAACAGCCGCCAACTCCCACCCCGTGGCCCACCCACAAAATCACTCTCATCGGGAACGTCGATAAAGGGGCAGGCCGGAAGATTTGACTTGACGCAACATGGCGCGGAGCTGCCGGCGGGACGTTCGAGGCCG
>JANNJB010000388.1:0-4360 GCA_031405615.1 Vicinamibacteria bacterium
GCCGATGTGGCCAGGCGTCTGAACCTCGACGAGCCCTGTCTCGAACTCGTTCTGCGTCTTCTCGCCTCGATGGGCTACGTCAAGCGCCGCGACGGTTTGTGGTCGTTGACGCGACTCGGCCTCAAGCACTTCGGCCCGGCCGCGTCGAGCCCGTTCGGAAACTTCGTCGCTTTCGGGGCGCCCCAGTGGGAGTGGATCGGCCGGCTCGACGAGGTCTTGAAAACCGGGCGCGGCGTTGAGATTCACCAAAGCCTGCAAGGCTCCGACTGGGGTCTGTATCAGCGCGCGATGGCCGAGGGCGCCCGGGACTTCGCGGACTTCGTTGCGAAAAACCTCCCGGTGCGGAGAGGCGCGCGGCTGTGTCTCGACGTCGCGGGCTCACATGGCCTGGTGGGTGCTTCGGTATGCCGGGCGCATCCCGGCCTTAAGTCGATCGTCCTCGAACGGGCGCAAGCGATTCCCGAGGCGCGCAGGCTTGCCGAACAGGCGGGGATCTCGGACGTGGTCTCGTTTCGCGAAGCCGACCTTCTGGTGGACGACTACGGCGAGGGCGCCGATGTCGTGATCCTCGCGAACATCCTCCACCACTTCGCTCCCGAGGCGAACCTGCAGATCCTCGGTCGCGCTCGCCGCGCTCTCGGTGCGGGCGGTACGATCGGGATCTTCGACATCGAGGCGCCGGACCACGCGTCGCCTCCGGAGGCGGCCGGTGATGCCGCGGCTCTCTTCTTCCGGATCACGTCGAACAGCGCGTGTTTTTCCGGGGCTGATTACATTGCCTGGCTCACCCGGGCCGGCTTCTCCGGCGCCCGTGTGGTGAGGAGCGCTCTCCTGCCGTCGCGGCTTCTTGTCGTCGCGAAAGCGCCCTGACGACGCCCTTCGACCCTACTTCTTCGCGGCCGCGAGCTTCTTCCGCTCTTCTTCCACGGCGGTCAGGAACTGGTTGGTGGCCTGAAGCTTCTTGCCGTTGACCACGAGTGTCGGGGTCACCTCGACTTTGATCTCGAAGGCTTCCTTGATCTGAAGAGCGAGCTTGGAGTTGGCGGCCGAGGATGCCATGCAGGTTGCGAGCTTGTCCTTGTTCATGCCCACCGCGACGCCGTTGTCGATGACGTCCTGACGGGTCGCGGACTGCCAGGCCCGCGCGAAGATCCGGTCGTGATAGGGCCAGAACATCTGCAACTCCGACGCGCAGATGGCGCCGAGAGCCAGTTCGCAGGCCCCGTTGTGGATGGTTTGGCCGATGCCGGGATTGCACGTCTTCTCGAGCGGGAAATTCTTGAAGGTCAGGCTGATGTCGTCACCCTGCTGCGCGAAATAGGAGCGCAGCGCTCCGGAGGCCGCCTGGCAGCCCCCGCACATGAAGTCGGCGAATTCCACCACCTTGATCGGTGCGTTGGCCGGACCCTTGACGTTGGTCTTGTACTTCTCCGAAGCGCCGGCGGTGGGGGCGGGGACCGGCTTCGCCTTTTCCTGAGCCAGGGCCATGCCCGAAACCGCGACCACGGCGGAAAAGGCGACGATGAGCGAGCGGCGGGGGGCGGATTTGGTGCGAGAGACGAAGAGTGAGTTCATGATTCCTGAGGGTGGTTGGTTTCTGGTTGGCGAAGCGGGCCGCCGAAGTTTACGCAATGCCTTTGACTTCCTCGGTCCAGCCAAACGGGTCCGGGCTCTTCCCGCACTGGATCGAGGTGAGCGCCGTATAGAGACGCTGGGCAAGCGGACCGATCGAACCGTCGGAGGTCTGGAGCGAACCGTCCGTGTGCCCGAACTCACCGACCGGGGAGATGACGGCCGCGGTGCCGGTGCCGAAGACTTCGCCGAGCGTGCCGTTCTTCTTCGCTTCCGCGATCTCGTCGAAGGCGTAGCGGCGTTCGTTGACGGTGTAGCCCCACCCGCGCAGGAGCGTCATCACGCTGTCGCGGGTGACGCCCGCGAGAATCGTTCCCCCAAGCGGCGCGGTGACGATCTCGTCCTTGAACTGGACGAAGAGATTCATGACGCCCACTTCTTCGCAGTAGCGGTGTTCCAGGGCGTCGAGCCAGAGGACCTGCGCGTAGCCCCGCTTCTGCGCCTCGGTGGCCGCGAACAGGCTGGCCGCGTAGTTGGCGCCCGCTTTCACTGCGCCGAGGCCGCCTTTCGCCGCGCGGATGTAGTGCTTCTCCACCCAGATGCGCACCGGCTTCATGCCGTCCTGGTAGTAAGCGCCCACCGGGGAGAGGATGATGAAGAACATGTATTTCTTCGCCGCCCGGACTCCGAGAAATCCTTCGGTCCCGATGATGGTGGGGCGCAGGTACAACGCGGTTCCGGGCTCAGACGGCACCCAGTCACGTTCGAAGTCGACCAGCGCCGTCATGGCGTCGTGAATCGTCTGCGCGTCCGGCGCCGCCATGCCCAGGCGGGGCGCGCCGTCGCTCATGCGGGCGGCGTGCCTGCGCCCCCGAAACAGCAGGATGCGCCCATCTTCCGCGCGGAAAGCCTTGAGACCGTCGAACATCGCCTGGCCGTAGTGCAGCGCCGAGGCCCCGGGATCGAGGGCGATGGGTCCGTAAGGGACGATGCGCGCGTCGAACCATCCGCGGCCCTCTTCGTAGTCCATCGCGAACATGTGGTCGGTGAAGATCCGACCGAAGCCGAGTTCCTTCCCGGGTGGCAGCGCACGGGTGCGGGGGACACGCGTGACCTTGATCTCGAGTTTTCCGGCCGTGATCACGTCGGGGTTGAGCGCGGTGGCGGTCATGGGTTCTTCTCCTTTTCGGTCGCGGGAGATGCGCCGGGCACCTTCAGGTTGAGCCGCTTGCGCTCTTCCTCCATGGCGAGGAGGAAGGCGCTTGTCGAAGCCAGTTTGCGGCCATTCACGAGGACCGTGGGGGTCGAGCCCACGCCCACGCGGGCCGCCTCCTCCACATCCTTCAGGAGTCGCCCTTTGGTGGCGGCCGAGTCCATGCAGGCGCCTAACTTCGCGCCTTCAAGGCCCGCCGAGGCGCCGACCTTCAGGACATCCTCGCGGGTCGCGCGGTCCCATCGCTGCGCGAAGACCTTGTCGTGGAATTCCCAGAAGCGGCCACTCTCTTCCGCGCAGATGCCGGCGAGTGCGAGGTCACAGGCCCCGGGATGAACGGTCGAACCAAGTGTCGGGTTGCAGGTCTTCTCGAGAGGGAAGTGTTTGTAGACCGACTTCACCTGATTCCCGGCGGTCGGCAGGTAGTTCTTGAGGCCCATTGCGAGGTCGCGGCAGAACGGGCACATGAAGTCCGAGTAGCTCGCGACCGTGATCGGCGCGTCGCGGGGGCCCTGGAACGGGGAGCGCGAGACGTCCAGTTTCTCGACCGGCGCGTTGTTGAAGTCGTCCCTGGCCTTCTGGTTGCGGTAGATCGTGAGCAGCCGGTCGTCGTCGAGCGTGCTCTTCCACTTCTTCGCCTCGGCGCGCGCCTCGGCGAGTTGCTCCTCGAGCGAGCCCTTCACCGCGGGCGCACTGGTCGCGGACGGATCCGAAGGGGCAGGGGCGAAGGGGATGCCGAGAATGGAACCGGCGGCGAGCGCCTTCTTCTCGGCTAGCGCCGCATTGCCGGCGAAGGCCGCCGTGCCGATGGCCAGACACGCGACGACCCACGCGGCAAGCGCCGGTCGTGCTGCGGGCGTGAACACGAAGTTGAGGGCCTGGGAGAACTGGCGCCAGGGCCAGAGTGCTGCGAGGAGAAGCAGATTCACGAAGTAGGTGGCGACGCAGAACTTGCAGAACGCCTTGATGACCACGAGCTGAAGGCCGAAGAGAACGATGTCGAGCACGACGGAGAACGCCACCAGGCTGAAGGCCGCGGCGCGCGCGGGCGTCGCCGCCGCGTTCTCGAAATCGAAGAGCGTGGGAGCGAGCAGGGCCAGCACGGCCCCGTAGAAGAAGAGGCCCCACGCGGCGAGAGGCAGGCCGGCGAACACGGAGTAGGCGCTCTGCGAGACGATGTCGCAGCCTTCGCCGACGCCGCAAGCGGCAAGCGCCGCTTCGCCCAGAACCGCCACGCCATAGTGCTTCCCGAGCAGGATGAGCGCCAGCGCCCCCCCCACGAGGCACAGCAGCAAGGAGGAAGCAACGCGAGCGCGAGCCATGTCGAACGCAGCCTAACTGACGGTTTTGCAGGATCCCAAACAAGGGCGACTGAGACGAGGTCGCTGAGCCGAAACCAAACGCGACCCGGTCGAAGCGACCACCGACGAAGCCACTACCCAGCCCGCGCCGCGGTGGGCATTTAGCTCGTCATTGCAAGGAATTTATCCCTGCATGCAGGCCCTGGGCTACTTTCTTGAAATGGCGGGCCGACTAGGAAAGGCTCCAGCGCTGGTGAAGGCAGCCAGACTCCTG
>JANNJB010000389.1:0-7146 GCA_031405615.1 Vicinamibacteria bacterium
GGCACGCTCGGACCGTCGTGGTCAGGATCGAGGGTCGGACGAGCGTTGAGGCCGCGGTGCTGGCAACACTTGACCCTCATGGCCAGATCCGGTCCGGCAGTGAGCGACGTGTGGCGTGCAACATGGTTCTGCTGGGCTACGGCCTCGTTCCTTCGCTCGAGCTCGCCCGCCTTCTGGGCAGCGTGATGCGTTTCGACGCCGCGCGAAAGTCCTTCACCCCCGAACGGAGCGACGAGTTCGAAACCAGCGTCCCTGGAGTCTTCGTGGTGGGCGACGGCGCCGGCGTGGCGGGCGCGGTGGTGGCGGTGGAGGAGGGTCGCGTGGCGGGCCTTGCGGTGGCGCGCCTTTCGGGCCGCCTTTCTTCCGACGAGGCGCGATCCCGCCAGGGGAGCTCATGGCGTCGTTTGAAACGGCTGCATGCCTTTCGGGTCGCTATGGACGAGGTCTACCGTCCCCCCGATGTCCTCGAAACTCTGGCCGGGCCGGACACCGTGCTCTGCCGCTGCGAGGACGTGACCCTCGCTCAAGTCGAATCCGCGATCGGGGATGGGGCTCGCGAGGCCGCTCAAGTCAAGTTGTGGACGCGCGCCGGCATGGGCCCTTGCCAGGGCCGCATGTGCCACGCTTCGATCGTTTGCGCCCTCTCTCTCGCGACCGGGAAGAGTATCGCAGAGGTCGGTCCCTACGGCGTCCGCGCGCCGATCAAGCCGCTCGATGTCGAGGCACTCCTGCGCATCGAGTAAGACCCAGACCCGCGGGGGCGTCTCAACCGAGCAGGGCCAGGCAGCGCAGCTCGTCGATGAAATCCTCCGCGAGCGTCGGATGGTGCACGCGCAGCCTCGATGCGGGTATCCGGCCCTCGAGTTCGGGAACCGCCGTGATGGTCGACCAGACCAGCGTCCCGGGGTTCACCGCCGCCTCATCTTCGAGGAACTCGCGCACCGCGCGCACGGTGTAGCGCTGGAGCGGCACCTCGGGATAAGCACTCGCCATGAAGGCCCGCGTGGTTTCGGCATTGTCCGCGTCGCGGGTGACGAAGACACGGGTCTGGCCCGGGGGGATGTCCATGAATTCGTCGAGCAGTCGGGTGTTGTAGCGCACGTAGAGAAGCGCGCTGCCGATTCGATCGGCCATACGCCGGGCTACGGCTCGGAGGTAGTAGCCGCAGAGCAGGTAGGAGGAGCCATTGGGTAGCGAGTCGGGTCCGGCGTCTGGAGGGACCCTTACAAGACGGATCGGAAAACCCGCGGGGAGGCTTCGCGCCATACATTCGAAACCATCGGCGGTCGCCACGACAGGAACGGACTTCAGGGTTTCCGGCATCTTGCCCTGACGTTCGAGTTCAAGGAGCCGGAGCAGTTGCCCGAGCCGCGCGGCATCTATGCCCAGGCGCCCCGCGCGATCGAGGACATCCTGAATCAGGTCGTGGATCGCATGAGCACGCGTGAGAGCCATTGTGGTCGATGGACCCTCGGCAGAGTCGGGGCCCGCCACGAAGGCGCCGCTCCGGGGCCGCACCTCCACGGCCATGGCCTCGCCCAGAGCCTCCTGGATCCGCTCCGCGGTTGTGCGAGATATCGCGAGCCGCTGCGCCAGTTCGCGCACCGAGGGAAGACGGTCGCCCGCGTGCAACCTCCCGGCCACCACATGAGCCACCGCCTGGCTCTGCACCTGGGCCGGATACGGCAGACGACTTTCTCGATCAAGACGGAAGACCATGGCGGGCTTCAGCGACGAAACATGACGAGATGGATCACCCGTCGAGCATACGCGCTGGCCCTTGACTTCGCGGTGTTCTATGCGCTCTGGCAAAGTCGGCGCCCATGACGAAACATGTCCTCTCCGTCCGCCCCCTCGGCTTCCCCTGGGCGACTTCTGATCCGTTTCTTTTCTGCGTCCACCACAACGACGCCTATCCCACGGGCAACGAGGCTCTGGGGCCCGTGGCTTCCCTCGCGGGGCGGGACATCGGCCAGGACTTCAGCGGGAAAGACGGCTGGAGCATGTATCACGGCGATGTCGTGCCCGGATTTCCGCAACATCCACATCGTGGCTTCGAGACGGTGACTCTGGTGCGGCGCGGCTACATCGATCACTCCGACTCGCTCGGCGCCACCGCGCGCTTCGGCCGTGGAGATGCGCAGTGGCTCACCGCGGGCGAGGGCATCGTGCACTGCGAGATGTTTCCGTTGCTCGAGAGGGACAAGCCGAACCCGCTGGAGCTTTTCCAGATCTGGCTGAACCTGCCCGGCGAAGACAAGCTCGTCGCTCCGCACTTCGCGATGCTGTGGGGCGAGGAGATCCCCAAGCAAACGTTCACCGACGCCACAGGCCTCACCACGGAAGTGACGGTGGTTGCGGGCCGGCTCGACGGCCATCGCGCACCCGCGCCGCCGCCCCGCTCGTGGGCCTCGCGGCCCGACACCGATGTCGCCATCTGGAGCATCCGCCTCGCGCCGCGCGCGCGGTGGACGATTCCCGCCGCCACAGGTGCGGGCACAGTTCGCACTCTCTACTTCTTCAAAGGTCCGGGCATCCGGCTGGGCGATCACACGCAGGCATCACACGCCGCGATCGAAGTTCGCAGCGGTGTCGACCTCGAAGTCCAGGCGGGCGACGGCGAGTGCGAAATCCTGCTCCTTCAGGGGAGGCCCATCGGCGAACCGGTGGCTCAGTACGGCCCGTTCGTGATGAACACCGATGCTCAGATCCAGCAGGCCTTCGCCGACTACCGCCGCACTCAGTTCGGAGGATGGCCCTGGCCGAAGAACGATCCGGTTCATCCCCGCACCGAGGGCCGGTTCGCCAAACACGCCGACGGAAAGATCGAGCGCAGGGATACCTAGCCGGTTGCCTGCGGCCACAACCAGGCTGCGCCCCGCACGCCGCTCGCGTCGCCGAACTTCGGAGGGAGGAGTTCGGTAGTGACATGGTCCGAGAAGACGTAGCGTTCCCACTGCGCAGGCACGTCACGATAGAGCCGGGAAATGCGTGAGAGACCACCACCAAGCACGATGGCGTCGGGGTCGAGCACATTGATGACGCTGGCCAGACCCCGGGCGAGTCGATTCACGTAGCGATCGAGACAGGCAGTGGCTTCGACTTCGCCCTGGTCGGAGCGGCGGACGATCTCGACCGGCTCGATCAACTCGCCCGTGGCCTGTCCTGAGCCAGCGAGGCCAAGCCGAGCGGGCCGAAGGGCGTGGGCGTAGTCGCGCGCCAGGCCCGGCCCGGAGAGGAAGGTCTCGATGCAGCCGCTGCGGCCGCAGTAACAAGGATGGCCCGGCCGCTCGGACTCTTCCGGCCAGGGCAGGGGATTGTGGCCCCACTCGCCGGCAACCGCGTTCCGACCGCGCAGGATCCGGCCGTTCAACACCACACCTCCGCCGGTTCCGGTTCCGAGGATCGCGCCGAAGACGCAGCCGCGCCCGGCGGCGGCGCCGTCGCTCGCCTCCGAAAGCGCGAAGCAGTTCGCGTCGTTCTCGACCCGCACCGCGCGGCCGAGCCCTTCCGCTATGTCCTTGTCCATGGGGCTGCCGTTGAGGCATGTGGAGTTCGCATTCTTCACCCGGCCCGTGACCGGCGAGATGATCCCCGGCATCCCGATGCCCACGGAGGGTTGTGCGCCGCTTTCCTGGTCGAGATGGCGGATGAGCTCAACGATCGCGTTGACCGTGCCCCGATAGTTGCCCTTGGGGGTGGGCACGCGCTTTCGCGAGACGATGACGCCGTCGCCATCGAGGACCACGCCTTCGATCTTGGTTCCGCCGAGGTCGATACCGATCCGCATCGTCACACTTTGATATGAATCCGGCGTTTGTCCATCCACCAGAGGATGGCGTACCAGAACACGATGTTGCCAACCGCGTACCCGAGCGACGCATTGATGGGCTCGAGCCACGACAGGAACAGCGTCCGGTACAAGAACACCTGGGAGGAGACCGTGGCGCCGTCGAGCGGGAGCTTGATGAGCCCCATCGTCTTTGCCAGCAGTCCCGAGGCCACGAAGACCACGATGGCGTTGACGCCGTAGACGACGAACGGTTTCAGGCCGGCCTTCCAGCCCTTGATGTCGGCGACCCAGTAGAAAGCGGCGAGGCAGAGTGACGCGAGACCCGCGGTGAAAAGAACATAGGACGAGGTCCACAGGCTCTTGTTGATCGGAAACACCGTGTCCCAGGCCAGTCCGGAGATCGTCATGAGAACGCCGGAAAGAAGAAGGCGGCGGATGATCTCCAAAGGTTCCAGCCCGGCTCGGAACAGCGTTCCCGCGAGATACCCGAAAAGCGTCGTGCCGACCGCGGGGAGCGAGGAAAGCAGACCCTCGGGATCCCACGTCCTGGACGAAACCCACAAATGATTTCCGAACACCAGTCGGTCGAGCCAGGCGCCAAGATTCGTGGATGGTTCGAGATTCGGAGCGATGCCGCCCGGAACGGGAACCACGGTCATCAGGAACCAGTAGCCAAGGCAGCAGGCCGCCGCGATGGCGGCGACCGCGCGCGGACCGAAGTGCTTCTTGATGAGGAACGCCACGAAATAGCAGAGGGCAATCCGCGGCAACACGCCCGGGATGCGGACGGTCTCGAGGTTGAAGCGCGGATAGAAGGCCATGAAGAAGCCCAGACCGAAGATCTTCAAGGCGCGGATCGCGGCGGCGCGCGTGGTGTCGCGCGACGAGAAAGCGAGCGAGACGCCCACCACGAAGAGAAAGAAGGGGAAGATCAGGTCGGTGGGGGTCCAGCCGTGCCACTTCGCGTGTTCGAGTGGGTCGTAGATGTGGCCCCAGTCGCCCGGGTTGTTGACGAGGATCATCGCGGCGACGGTCGCGCCGCGGAACGCGTCCACCGAAACCAGGCGCTCGCGATTCATCCTTCGGGTGATCCTACAGTCGCAACAGACGCTCTTTGAGCTTCGAGTAGTCGGGCCCCAGGGGCTCGCTTGTGGCCGGACGCTCCAGCATCGCCTTGAGTGCTTCCGGAGCTTCAACGGGGTGGGAGACGAGAGGTTCGACCACATCGTCGAACTTCGCGGGATGGGCCGTGGCGACCACGCAGAAGTCGTCCTTCGCCCCGAGTCGGCGTTCGTTCTCGAGCATCTCGATGCCGCAGGCGGTGTGGGGACAAAAAACCTTGCCGTAAGCGCTCTCGCCTTCGCGGATACGCGCTTCGATCGTCGCGTCATCGACCGAGAGCGCTCCCAGGGCCGCTCGAAGTCCCTCGTCTCGCGCCAGAAGAAAACGCAGACGCGCCACGTTCGACGGGTCGCCCACGTCCATGGCATTGGCGAGCGTGGCAACGCTCGGCCGCGCCCGATAGTCACCGCTCGCGATGAAGTCGGGGATCGTCTGGTTCCGGTTCGTGGCGAAGAGGATTCGGCCGATAGGCAGGCCCGCGGCGCGAGCCATGAGTGCCGCCACCCCGTTTCCCAGGTTGCCGGTGGGAACGATGAACGAGAGCGGCCTCCCTCTCGAATGGAAGTGATGGAGTGATGAGTATGCGTAGTAGGTCGCCTGGGGCAAAAGGCGGCCGAGACTGATGCTGTTCGCGGAGGACAACGGAACGTCTTCGCGCAACGACGCGTCCCCGAAGGCCTCCTTCACCAGCGCCTGACATCGATCGAAACCCGAGGGCACGCGCAGAGCGAGGATGTTGTCGCCGAAACAGCCGAGTTGATGCGCCTGACGCTTCGACACACGTCCGTCGGGATAGAGGATGACGACCCGGAAGCCGGGACGGCGATGAAACGCCGCGGCCACCGCGCTGCCGGTGTCGCCGGACGTGGCCACCAGGATGGTGAGCGGTTTCGTCTCGCCCGCCTTCCCTCGCATGCGGCCCAGAGTGTTGGCGAGGAAACGCGCGCCATAGTCCTTGAAGGCCGCGGTTGGCCCGTGAAACAGCTCCAGAAGATACGAGTCGCGAGCGATCTCCACGACCGGTGTTTCGATGTCGAGGCTTTCCTCGCAGATCGCGCGCAGATCCCTGAGGAGCGGGTCGTCCGCGAAGAAGGGAGTCAGGAAAGAGGCGGCGACCGCGCTCAGCGAAACCGCGCCGTCGAAATCCGCGATCGGTCGGGCGTCGATTTGCTCGGGAAGATAAAGACCCGCGTCCGGAGCGAGGCCGGCGAGCAGAGCGTCTTGCAGGCCCCCCGCGGGGGCCACGCCGTTCGTGCTGACAAACCTCACGACACGATCCGGGCCGCCGGTCCGTCCACCGGCGAGACGAAAACGTCGGACTCAAACCCTGCGCGCGCGAACGCCGTCCTCATCGCGGGCGCCGCAGCCTCAGCGGTCGCCCGCTCTTCAAACCAGGCGAAAACACTCGGCCCGCCGCCGGAGATCGATGCGCCGAGAGCCCCCGCATCGAGCGCGGCCTTCTTCACGGTGGCGAAACCCGGGATGAGATGAGCGCGCCGAGGTTCGACGAGACCGTCGCGCAATCCCGCTCGCAGGGAAGCGGCACTGCCGGTGAAGAGTCCCACCAGCAACTCCGCAAGACCGGCGCTTTGGGGCACGAAGTCGCCGATCGTGTAAGTACCCGCGAGGGCCTCGCGCGCGCGGCGGGTCTCGAGCACCAGGTGAGGATGAACGAGAACACAGGTGAGTCCGCGCGGAACCGGAAGTCGAACGAGGCGCTCGCGGGTCGCAAGAACCAGACCGCCCAGGAGCATCGGGCCCACGTTGTCTCCGTGATGCCCTCCGCTCGCCGCGGCTTCTCCCTCGACAGCGTAGGGATAGAGAGCTTCAACCGGAAGGGGTTCGGGGAGCAGGCCGTTCGCGGCCACGAGGGCGGCCACTGCCGAGGCCGCCGACCCTCCCATTCCCGAGCCCAGGGCGATGCCCTTCACGATATCCACCTCGAAGCCGAACGTGAGTCCGCGACCTGTTCGCAGGGCTTCCAGCGCGCGCAACGCGGTGTTCCTCTGAGGATCCGCGGGCAGTTCTGTGAGGACACCGGACACGGAGGACAAGCGGGTCGTGGTCGCGCTGATGCGCCGAACGATGACCCGGTCCTCGGGCCCCTCGATGGTGTGCCCAAGTATGTCGAAGCCGGTGGCGAGGTTGCCGATCGACGAGGGCGCCTTGGCGGTGCGTTCTTCGGGACTCACGAGACTCGCATTTTGACATCCCGCGTGCGCCTAGTGCCC
>JANNJB010000390.1:0-1672 GCA_031405615.1 Vicinamibacteria bacterium
CGTGCGGCGCACCGAGATCTACCTGTACTTCGACCTGCCGCCCGACCAGATGGTCGTGCACCTCATGGGCCCGGCCGACGACACGCGTCACCTGATCGTGCGCAACCTGCAGGCGGTGCTCTCTCCGCCGTGGTCGATCCACTTCGGCGCGGGCTCGACGCGCTACGCGTTCGTGTGGAGCATGGGCGGGGAAAACCAGGAGTTCGAAGACATGCTTGGCGTCACCCTCGACCGTCTGCGCTAAGGAAAACATGATGACCCTCTCTCGCGGTCTCACTGTCGCGGCCGTAACCCTGGCCACTCTCTTCCTCTCGGAGACGACGCGCGCCCAGAGCAACGCAGCGGATCCCTGGTCGCGGCTGCCCGGGATTCTCGCCGGAATCAAGGCGCCCACCTTTCCAGCACTTGATTGCCCCATCACGAAGTTCGGCGCGAAATCGGATGGAGTCACCGAAGCCACCGAGGCCTTTCGCAAGGCGATCGCCGAATGCGCAGGGAAGGGCGGAGGCCGGGTGGTTGTTCCGCCAGGCGAGTTCCTGACCGGCGCGATTCACCTCAAGAGCGGCGTCAACCTTCATGTTCAGAAGGGGGCCACGATCCGGTTTTCCACTGACCCGTCGCGTTATCTGCCGGTGGTGAAGACCAGGTTCGAGGGCATCGAGTACATGGGATACTCGCCGCTCATCTACGCTTTCGGCCAGCGGAACATCGCCATCACCGGCGAGGGCACACTCGACGGCCAGGCGAGCGACGCGAACTGGTGGTTCTGGAAGGGACGTTCCGCGCCCATGCCGGGCACCCAGCGCGCCGACCGTGACAAGCTCTTCCAGCAGGCGGAAGACGGCGTGCCCGTCGACCAGCGGATCTACGGCGCCGGCCATTTCCTGCGTCCCACCTTCATCGAACCGTATGAGAGCCGCAATATCCTCATCGAGGGCGTAACCATCAGGAACGCGCCGTTCTGGATCATCCACCCGACGCTCTCGAGCAACGTGACCATTCGCGGGGTCACCGTCATCTCCCACGGGCCCAACAACGACGGCGCCAATCCCGAGTCGTCGACCGACGTGCTCATCGAGAACTCCACCTTCGATACCGGGGATGACTGCATCGCCATCAAGTCCGGCCGAAACGCCGACGGCCGACGCGTGAACAAGCCCTCGGAGCGGATCGTGATTCGCAATTCGACCATGCGGGCCGGGCATGGCGGCGTCACGATCGGCAGCGAGGTGAGCGGCAGCGTGCGCGATGTGTTCGCTGAGAAACTGGTGATGAGCAGTCCCGACCTCGAGCGCGGCATCCGCGTCAAGACCAACGCGAGGCGCGGTGGTGTGATCGAGAACGTCTTCGTGCGCGACATCGAGATCGGGGAAGTGGGCTCGGCCATTGACATCGACCTGCTCTACGAGGAGGGCGCCCGAGGTGAGTTCATGCCGAGGGTTCGCAACGTCCGAATCGAGCGCATGACGGTCAAGAAGGCGACCTACGCGTTTTTCGTGCGCGGGCTGCCGGGCGCCCCGGTCCGCGGCCTCTCCGTCCTCGACAGTTCTTTCAGCGGCGTGACCAGGGGCACGCTGATCCAGGGTCTCGAGGATCTGGTTCTACGCAATGTCTCGATTGAACCGGCGGACGTGAAGCGACCCGGCTCGCAGATGGTTGCACCCGTCAAGTA
>JANNJB010000391.1:0-8465 GCA_031405615.1 Vicinamibacteria bacterium
TGCAGCTCTTGCTGCGTTACCTGCAGGCCCTGATGACGGACATCGCGCAGCGGCCACCTTTGCATCAAAGGCCGCTTCGGCTTCAGTTTCGCGCAAAAGAAGTAGCGGCTACGCCCTCCCCAGGAACCGCCAGACCGACGCGCCGACGATGAAGAAGACGAAGCCCAGGAACCCGGTGATTATGGAAGGGAAAAAGACCATGCCGGAATCACCAGCGATGCGGGCCTAGAGGGGCTTGCCTGGGTCGTAGCGCACGGTGATGGCTTCGCCCTCGTCAAACGCCTTGGGCCAGTTGCCGGCGCCCATCTCCACGGTCTTCGGCGTGCCGTCCGCGACCTTGAACTCCACCACCGCGTGCCAGAGATCGGTGCTGCCGCGCGACGAGGACGAGCTGTTCGACGACGACTTCTCGTGGCGCCGCAGCTCATTTCGGATCACTATTCCCGGCGCCTCCACCTCGGCGGCGATGGACTGTTGGGTGAAATAGAGAATCGTTCCCGACGTGGCCAGGAGCAGCAAACCAACGACGGTGAAGATGCTGCCCACGATCTTCCCGACATTGGGGCCGCGCCCCAGCCCGTCTTTGACCTTCGCCTCGAGGTCCTCGAACTCCTTGGCATTCCAGTCCGGGTCCGAGTCGTCCGAATCCTCGCCCGTGAAGTCCTGCGCCTTCCCTTCCGCCTCGCGCTGCTTTCGTTTGTACTCCTCGACCTGCTCGCGCATGCTCTTCTTCGGCTCGGGATCGTCGGTCATGTGCGAATCTTCCCAGATCGTGGGGCGTGCAGCCATTCCCCGCGATTCGCCGATGCAAGGTTGCGGGGCATGCGCAGCATGCCCCTACTTAACGACCTCCACACGCACCTTTCCGGTTCCCGGTCCGATGAGCCCGATCGCGCGGGCGGCGCCGCGGGAGACATCGATCAATCGCCCTTTGTGCCTCGGAAAGAGATCGTTGATCACAACCAATGCGCTCTTGCCCGTGGAGAGGAGCGTCACTCGCACCCTCGTCCCACAGGGCCAGGAGCCGTGCGCGGCGGTGAGGGCGTCCTGGTCGAAGCGTTCTCCGCACGCGGTGCGTTTGCCGTGAAATCCAGGCCCGTACCAGGAAGCCGTCCCCGTGGCGGTGGCCCCGATCTTTGGCGCGGGGCGGGTCGCGAGAGGGGCAGGGTGCTTCGGGGCGGCCGCGCAGGAGAGGAGGAGCCCCAGGGCCACCAGTGCGGTCGCGATGCCGAACCCGCGGCAAGGGCGCGCGACCACCGGCTACTCGATCACCTTGAGAACGAGAGGAGGCCGCACCACGGGATCGCTCGAGACGACAAACGCGCCGTTCAGTCGGGCGAGGGCGCGATCGAGCCGCGGTTCGTCGTTGTAATGAAGTGTCGCCAGCAAGTCGCCGCGGTCGACGGCATCGCCGACCTTGCGCCCGAGGACGATGCCCACGCCGGGGTCGATCGCATCGGCCACGGTGTCGCGCCCGGCGCCAAGCAGCATGGAAGCTTCGCCGATCGCGCGGCAAGCTGCCTCCTTCAGGTAGCCGCTGGACTCCGCCCGGATCTCCCGCCGGTTCGCCGCGTGAGGCAGAAGGCTCGGGTCGTCGCACACGCGCGGATCGCCGCCCTGGGCTTCGATGACGCGTTTGAAGATCTCGAGGCCCGCGCCGGACGCGAGTGCTTCACGGATCTTCGTTCGACCGGCTTCGAGGTCGGGTTGAAGTCTGGTCAGCACCAGCATCCAGGCCGCGAGTTCGACGGAAAGGTCGACGAGATCCTTCGGGCCACCGCCGCGCAGCGCCTGGATCGATTCCTCGATCTCGAGCGAGTTGCCGATCATGAGGCCGGTCGGCTCGTTCATGTCGGTGATCACCGCGGCCACGCGTTTGCCCATGCCCTTGCCGATCGCGACCATGCGTTCGGCGAGGGCGATCGAGTCCTCGTAGCGCTGCATGAAAGCGCCGTCACCCGTCTTCACGTCGAGGATCAGGGCGTCGATGCCCTCGGAAAGTTTCTTGCCCATGATCGAGGCGGTGATCAGGGGGAGGCAGGGGACGGTGGCGGTGACGTCGCGAAGCGCGTAGAGCTTCTTGTCGGCCGGGGCGATCTCTTTCGTCTGGCCGATGAAGGAGACGCGGTGCTTGCGCAAAGTGGCGCGGAACTCGTCGAGCGAGAGACCCACGCGGAAGCCGGGAATCGACTCGAGTTTGTCGAGGGTGCCGCCAGAGTGGGCGAGGGCGCGGCCCGAAATCATCGGCACGTACGCCCCGCAGGCCGCCACGAGCGGCGCGAGGATGAGGCTGGTCTTGTCGCCCACACCTCCGGTCGAGTGTTTGTCGACCTTGGGTCCGTCGAGTTCAGTGAGATCGAGGACCTCGCCCGAATACAACATCGCGCGGGTGAGATCGGTCGTCTCGACATCGGTCATGCCGCGGAAGAAGACGGCCATCGCGAAGGCGGCCATCTGATAGTCCGGGACCTCGCCCTTCGTGTAGCCGGTGATCAGGAAGTCGATTTCGCTCTTGCTGAGAGCGTGTCCGTCGCGTTTCTTCTCGAGAATCGCGGGGACCCGGATCGACGGGTCCGGACTCACTGGGTCTCGCCTCCGTCCTGCTCCTTCTTCTCGTTGATGCGGCCAAGGGTCGCCCACAGGTCGCGGCGGGGTTTGGGGGCGGGTGCGGGGGGCATTTGCGGCATCTGCGGCATGTTGCGGAGCACCTGCTCCATCAGGCTCTGCTTCGTCTCTTCCTTCTTCGCCGGCCGCTTGGGAATCTTCGCCTGCTTGTAGTCGTGGGTGTTGTGGCACGTGCGGCAGGTGGTCTTGGCGATCTGTTCGTTCACGACGCTCGAGATGTCGTGCGAGAGCAAAAGATGGCAGGACGTGCAGTAGTCGTCTGTGACTTCGCCGATGCGATACACGGTGGACATAGGTCTTAAGCGAGGCTCCTTGAGCGGCAACTTGGGGGGAGGGTGCGATGGGGCCCCTTGCGGGGCAACCCTCCTTGATCTGCGGCCCACGGAAAACTCGGTGGCAGGCCTTTCAGTTCGACTTCAGCCTAGCAAAGGAAAGGCCCCAAACCAGCAGGAGGGCCGACATTATTCCCGCCACGATGAAGTTCGCCGGCTGGTAGAGGCTCGATCCCGAGAGGTCGTGCCATCGGGTGAGACCGAAGTGGACCATCTGCGCGCCGAGGCAGATGGCGGCGATGCGCTGAAAGGGATCGCGGAAGGGCGTGGGGATCGTCGCGATCAGCGCGCGCAGTCCCGAAGCCCCCGCGGCGGCCACCGCGGGCCAGGCGTACGCGAGAGGGCGCTCGGTGTTGTTGGAGATGATGAGCGTCCCGTAGGTCGCGAGGACCAGGAAGGTGAGATCGAGATTCTCGCGAACACGCCGCGCGAAACCTCGAAAGTCGGCGAGGGCCAGCGGCACGAACACTCCCCACGTGCCGAGGGTGAGCACGTACCACTGCTTGTCCCAGAAGTGGCGCGCCCGGAAAGCCATGCTGTCGACGATGCCCGACCACCAGTCGTCGGGAGCAATGGGTGGGATCAGCGCGCGCAGGGTCAACGAGACCGCGAAGAAGGCGGCGGCGATTGCGGCGGTGCGAAGGACGGCCTGGCGCAGATCATGGCGTTTCAGCGTGTGAAAGAAAGCGAAGGGGAGCACGAGGACGAAACTTTCGCGCACGAAGCCGGCCGCGAAGCCGAGCAGGATCGCGAGGCGCCAGGGCGTGTCGAGCTGTATCGCGAGGATGGCGGCCGCGACAAGGGCCATGCAGAGGGGGTCGGACATCCAGTATTGATACTCGAACCAGCGCACCGCTCCCTGAGTCAAGCCCATCAGGACGATGACGAGCCCCGAAATCTCGCCCGTGAACCCGCGGGCGCGGAGGAAGAGGAAAACGCAGGCGAGGAATGCGACGAGCGAAGCCTGGGTGAGGAGGTAGAAGGACTGGTTGACCGAGAAGCCCATCGCCATGAGACCGCGCACGATGCGGGGCGCCGCGACCCGGAAGGCGTAAGGGGGATCCTCGGGCTCTTCAGGATTCGTGGCCATGTGGATGTAGTGGCGATGATCGGTCTCCATCACCTGCCGCGGCCGATGCACGAAGCCGATCCGGGATGCGACGTACCCCGCGTTCGCCGCGACGATCAGGACGGCCAGAGTGACCCCGATCCGGATGTCCCGTGCGGAAAGCGTCATGCCAGGAAAGCTTAGACGCTCGAACGCAACCCGCCGCACTGTGACGCACCGCTGACGGCGGACGTCGAACGCCAACCGCCGTCATTGCGAGTCGGTCCACGGACCAAGGCACGTGACTGTGGCGAGAAACCCCAGATCGTCATCGCGAGCGACCCGACGGTTTGCGTGGAGCGAAGCGATCCTCGGCACGCTTGGTAGTGGTGGCCCGCGGGCCCGAACGCTGATGTGGGCTCGCCCCGTCGGGGACGGCGGGTGCGTCGCACTTCGACCCGCAACGATGGAATCGTGTGCTCCTTACCCGCCTCGCGAACCGCGAACTAGCAGACGGACTGTTGCGACTCGCGCTCAACGCCCCGGCCGCCAGCGACCCACCGCAGCGCCGGCCACGCTCCATCCTCAGGCCAAACCCCAACGTCAGAACCGCCTGAAATGGGCCGCACTCGCGGGCTTCTCATCAGGAGCCATTTCGTTCTGTTCGCGCCAGTCCCCACTACCAAGCCAATTGGACGTCTCGTCATTCCCCCTCCCCCCCACGACCAAGCCCGCGGTGGTCTAGCATCATCCCGTGCCGCCGGCCCACGCCGCTCTCCCCCGCCTCGCCTCGCTCGTGGTTCTCGGGACCCTGTCGATGGGGCTTAAGGCGCCGGTGCGGGATGGAGCGCGCCCGTGGGACGCGCGGCTGCGTGTCGTAGAACTTTCCGAGTCCAATGAAGATCGCGCGTACCGCTCCTCTTCGCGCCTCGAGTTCGAGTTCGCGCCGACCGTGGAGGCGATTGATCACTACCGCGTCGTCGCGCGCGAGCGGGGCGGCCGGACGATCCGCGCGATCCGCGTCGCGGCCGACGCTCGCCGGGCTGCGTTCGATGGTCTGCCCGCAGCCACGACGTTCACGGTCGACATCACCGCCTGCCTCGACGCCCGCTGCGCGCAGACAATATCCGCGAACTCGAACGATCTCGTCGCTGCCGCCACCGAAGAAGAGGTCTGGCAGATCCAGGCGAGTGGGGACACGATCGAGAGCGCGACACGAATTGTCGCGGACGGGAACGTCAAGATCCACGCGACCCGCTTCGGGCCCGAAGCTCCGGTGGAGGTGCGAGGCCGCGTGCAGATCTACTACGGCCCCATGACCCAGGCGACGAAGGGCCTTGCGGTCGGCGTCAGCGACGGTGTCGCAACCCCCGACCCCCTGAGCGTGCTCAGGTTCGAAAGCCTCGCCGGTCAGACCGGCCTGATTTCACCCGACCCCGACTCGACTCTCGTGGCCGACGTGGCCACGGGTCAGGCCGTACCGCTCGCGAGCGGCGTGGTCCGTCTCTTCTTCGAGGCCCTGGGCGCCGACGGACGCACCCGGATCATGCACATCGACTCCCGGGACGGCTGGATTGGTCGCGACTTCAACCAGGGTCCCGCCACCGTGTGCGCCACCGCGGCCGACTACGCGGCGGGCGGTCCATGCGCTCCGACGCTGGATGTGACGATCGCGGGCGATCCGGGCAGGAACCCCGGTTTCACCGACGCTCGCCAGTTCAAGATCGGCTATCCCCTTCAGGACGACTGGCTCTTTCACGAGACGCCCGGCACGTTCATGGTGATCACGGTGAGCGGCGCCACCGCATGTTCGCGCGCCTCGAGGACCACGGCCTATGCCCTGTGGGACGGCGCTCGTTGGGTCGTGCAGTACACCCCGAACGGTTGTCCGAAGCTCTTCGAGAACATCCAGGCGCCGATGCCCGTGCACCAGGGCGGCGGCCGCTACAAGATGTACTTCGGCAACCCGACGGAGATGACGGGCGTGCTCGTCGGGTCACGCCTTCCCTGGCTCGGCCCGAAGCGTGTCGCCTACGCTGACGCCGCGGCCACCGGCGACCCGAACGTGGTCGAGTTCGAAGACTGGGAGCCGCTCGCTCTCGCGCGCAACGTCCGCTTCGTCTGGCCGTCCGGCCGCGAACTCACGGCGACGGAGTCGGGCTATCTCGATGACTTCGTCATGCTGACGCCCACGGGGGACCCGCGGGTTCAGGTGATGTACACCGCGATGACGGATGGACGGATCGCGCCGTTCGCGACGATGGCGGTGTTGTTGAATCCGTAGCGTTTCGCTTACTCGTAACGCAGGGCTTCGCTTGGCTCGACGCGCATCGCCTTGAGCGCGGGACGGCCCATTGCGAGGACACCCACGGCTACCATGAGCAGCCCGACCATGCCGTAGTTGGTCGCGTCCAGCGGGTGGACTCCGCCGGGCAAGCCCCAATGCCGCATGAGGAAGCCACTGAGGATCGCCGCCAGCGTGCCGGCCGCAAGACCGGATGCGAGGGAGCGTGTGGCCGGTTTCAGAATGGCGCTCAGAATGTGGCGCGGTCGAGCCCCGAGAGCGGTTCGGATGCCGATCTCCCGGGTGCGCTGACGCACGAGGTATTCGGAAAGGCTGAAGAGGCCCACCGCCGTGAGGGCGAGGGCGAACGCGCCGAACTCACCGAAGACGCGAGTGGTCAGGACGGCGCCCGGCGAGGTCTGGGCGAGCCAGAGATCACCCCCCGTGATGTCGAGCTGGAGATTCGGATCCACCGAGCGGGCGATTTCCGCCGCGCGTCCTCTAAAGCGCGCCTCCGAATCGCGGACGAGGAACAGATTCATATCGGCAGCCGAGATCGGCGCATAGGACGCAAGTTCGCCGGGACTCGCGTCACGCACGACACCGATCACCTCTCTCCCCGCGGCGTTCGCCGTGCTGGCGACGAGGGACTTCCCAAGGGCGTTCTCCTCGGGCCACAACGTCCGCGCCAGCGTTTCGCTGATCACAGCCACTCGATCCGCGGGATCGCTCGTATCGAAGGCACGACCGGCGAGAAACGAAAGTCCCATGACGCCGAAGTAGCCCGACGAGACGGCGAGATCCGCCCGCTCCCCGATGACCGGCGCATGGGGGTTCTCTCGCACGGCCGCGGTCTCCACCGACCCGGCGACGCCCGCCAAGGTCTCGAAGAGTCCGGCTTTTGCGATCTTGAGCCGCGCCGCATCGTACTCCCTGGGGAACACGGGTCGAACGATCACCATGCCCTCCATCCGCTGCGCCAGCGCCTTCCCCTGAACGAAGGTGTCGCTTCGCAGCACCAGGCCCGCGATGCCCAGGGCCATCACCGAGACGAAGGCCTGCATGGAAGTCAGCGACGTGCGGAGAGACGGGCTCGACTGGCCGTTCGTATCCTTCAAGATCTCGCTCGCCTGCAGACCCGTGACTCTGAGGGCCGGGGCCAGGCCGAAGACGGCGCAAGCGAGGGTCGAGAGCAGCAGAGTCCACCCGAAAACACGGACGTCAAGGTGGAAGTCCATCCGCACCATCTCCCACATGTCGGGCGCGCTGCTGAAGAAGTGAGCGGGAAGGACCGAGGCGAAGGCAATTCCCAGGATGCCCGCGCCGATTGAAAGCAGGAGCGCTTCGATCAGGAGCTGCCTCACGAGTTGCGCGCGCGAGGCTCCGAGGGAGAGACGCACGGCGATCTCGCCACGCCGGGCATGGCCTCGGGCGAGGAAGAGATTCGACACATTGGCGCAGGCGATCATGCAGAGGAACGCGATGGCGAGAAGCATCGTGTAGTAGGTGGCCGTCTCCTGGGCGTTCTTCGGAGATTGCGATGCGGTGTCCGCGCCCTGCAAGGAGACTCCCTCGGCCTTCAATCCCCGCTCTGCCCAGAAACGCTCGCTCAAGGCCAGAAGTTCAGCGCTTGCTCGCGTGACATCCACTCCCTCTGCGAGCCGCCCGAACATTCGTACCTCCCGCGGCCTCTTTTCTGGATCCGCCGTCGGGGCCCTCGCGATCTGAAGGGCTTCGCGAGCGGACAGGGAGAACCAGAGGTGCCTGCGGAGGCGCGTGCCCCCACCTTCAAATCCCGGAGCGGCGACGCCGCTGATCGTGAATGCCGAACTCCCGAGCGCCACTCTTTTCCCGATGATCCCGGGATCGCGTTCGAACCGTTCCTCCCAGGTTCGATAGCTGATCACCGCCTCGGGCTCCGTACCGGCAAGGCGTTCGTCGGTGTCGGCGAACCTGCGGCCGAGCACGATGGGGACGCGAAGGACATCGAAGTAGTTCGTGGTGACGAAGTCGTAGAAGACGCGGCGTCCTTCGAGCCGTTTTATTTCTTGCACGCAACGTTGGCAATTTTTGCGATCTGCACGCAGAAATTGCTAAACGCCCAGCTTCTAGCCCGACCGGGGCAACGCCTTGGCTCGATTTGTAGGCGCCGGGGGGAAACCGGCTGCCCGCATCG
>JANNJB010000392.1:0-4640 GCA_031405615.1 Vicinamibacteria bacterium
CGCGCTCTACTTCCGAGCCCCGCGGTCTGTGATGGTCGCGCGGGTGAAAGACCAGAAGGACCTCACCTTCGAGACTCCGGCGTCGCTGTTCGAAGATCGCTTCGCGCTACCGCAGTCGATCTCGCACACGACGTACGACGCCTTCAGGGACGGAACGCTTCTGTTCATTGATCCGCTCGCGTCGCCGGATGCGGACATGGACAACGCCGTGATCCTCGCGACGTTCAACTGGACGAAGGACTTTCTCGCGAGGTTCGGGAAGTAGGGGCGCCCCTTGTGGGCGCCCTTGACGCAACCCCTGACGCCCGCGAAAGGGCGGGCACCCTTCGACAAGCTCAGGGCACCGCAAGGCCCGCCCCTACGGGGCCAACCATCGCCTTGATCATGGAACTCGTGGAAGGCGAGGATCTCTCCGTTCACATCGCGCGCGGGCCGATCCCGATCGCCGAGGCCTTACCCCTCGCGCGGCAAATCGCCGAATACTTACTTCAAGCGGGTCCCTGATGCGGGCGATAGTGGATCGAGACCCGGAAGGCGCGCTCACGTTTGGAACACCGACGGAACTGTTCCAGTCGCCTCTTACCGCCCCACTGCTCGTGGTCGACGAGTACGCGGTCTCGAATGACAGCCAGCGCTTCCTGTTCATCCGCCCCCGCCCGTCGGCCGGAAGCAAGTCGCCGATCACCGTGGTGGTGAACTGGGCGGCGAACCTCGCGGGGAAGTGACCGAGACTGGCGGGTGGGCAGGGAGCCTTTGTGTTGCTCGCTGTCTTGAGTAAAAATACTCAACGTAATGAGCAAACCGGTCAGACCTTTCCGCCGCCTCCAGGCCGCCGAGCTCGCCCGGCGGCTCGCCGAGCCTCGGCGCTTCATCCAGGTGGTGGCGGGCGCCCGGCAGGTGGGCAAGACCACTCTGGTGCAACAGGCCATCGAGGCCTCCAGGCGGCCCGCACACTACGGAAGCGCAGACGAACCGACGCTGCGTGGAGCAGACTGGGTGAACCAGCAGTGGCAGGCCGCTCGCCAGGAGGCCACCCTAAAAAGGGGCGCTGTCCTCGTCCTGGATGAGATTCAGAAGATCCCCCACTGGTCCGAAGCGGTGAAGCGCCTGTGGGACGAGGACTCTCGAGCACGACTCCCGTTGAAAGTGGTGCTGCTCGGCTCGGCCCCGCTCCTCGTGGCCCAGGACCTCACAGAGAGCCTGGCCGGACGCTTCGAGTTGCTCCATCTTCCCCACTGGTCCTTCACCGAAATGCGTCAGGCATTCGGCTGGTCGCTCGACCAGTACCTTTTCTACGGCGGCTACCCGGGGGCCGCGCCCCTCATCGAAACGCCTCCGCGCTGGGCGCGTTACGTGGTCGACAGCCTGATCGAAACCTCCATCTCACGCGATGTCCTGCTCCTCTCGCGCGTGGACAAGCCCGCGCTGCTGCGAAGGCTGTTCGAGCTTGCCTGCCGGTATTCCGGTCAGATCCTCTCCTATACAAAGATGCTGGGGCAGTTGCAGGACGCCGGCAACGCGACAACCCTCGCCCACTACCTCGAACTTCTGGCCGGAGCGGGGATGGTGTGCGGTCTCCAGAAGTACGCGGGCGACGTGGCCAGAAGTCGCGGATCCAGTCCCAAACTCCAGGTCCTGAACATCGCCTTGATGACCGCGCAGTCGGGTTTGACTTTCAAGGAGGCGCGGACGGACCGGGAGTTCTGGGGCCGACTGGTCGAGTCCGCGGTCGGAGCGCATCTGTCGAACGCCGCCGCGTCGGGCGAATGCGCGGTGTACTACTGGCGCGAGAGAAATCACGAAGTTGACTTCGTGGTGAAAGCCGGACGGCGAGTTACCGCCATCGAGGTCAAGAGCGGTCGCGCGCCCCTGGCCCACCCGGGGCTTTCGGCATTCGCGGAGGCCTTCAAGCCACAGCGGAGCGTGTTGGTCGGGGGCGATGGCATCCAGGTCGAGGAGTTCCTAAACCGTCCCGTCTCGCACTGGACCGGGACATAGTTCACTTAGGAGGACGTAGGAAGGCGGCGCGCGCCTAGACTGCGAAGATTCATGACCCTCTCACTCGACCCGGGCCTGCGGTTCGCGGTGCATATCGCGATAGCCGGGACGAGAGCGATGGGATCGCTCAGGACACGGTCGTGTTCTTCTTCGGCTTTGGCGAGTGCCTGAAGAAGATGGCGCCGGTGAAGTAGGAGGCTTGGCCACGTCCATGGCGGCTGGGCATTCGTTGAGTACAATGCATTCATTGATTGCAGCCCTGCCTTCAGGCGGAAAGGTGTCCGATGGCCAGCATCACGATTCGTCCCGCCACGAGCCTGTACACAACCAGCATCACGGAGGCGGAGATTCTGCATGGTGTCATGCTCATGCCCGCGGGCAAGCGGCGCAACCGCCTCCTGGCCGCGGCCGAAGCCATGTTCAGCGAGGACTTCGCCCGACGAGTGCTTCCCTTCGGCAGTGACGCCGCGCGGGCGTATGCAACCATCGCCGCTCAAAGGCGCCGGGCCGGACGCCCCATCTCGCACTTCGACGCCCAGATCGCGGCCATCGGCCGTTCGGCTCGTTCCGCCGTGGCCACACGCAACACGACCGACTTCGAGGAGTGCAGCGTCACGCTGATCAACCCCTGGATCGCCGGAGAATGACACTCTCCCCCGGCAGGCGGCTCGGGGCCCACGAAATCACCGGCGACCTCGGGGCTTTCCGTTTCGAGCGTTACGTCGCGATCGGCGACAGCACCGTCGAAGGACTCGACGATCCCGACGGTCGCGGCGGTTATCGCGGGTGGGCCAACCGGCTCGCCGAGCGAATCGCGCGGGATCAGGGCGGCCTGCTCTACGCGAATCTGGCGGTGCGCGGCCGGAGGTCCCGCGAGGTTCTCGCGGAGCAACTCGAACCCGCCCTCGCCATGAAGCCTGACCTCGCGATCGTGGTCTCGGGCACGAACGATATTCTGCGACCGCGCTTCGACGCGGAGGAGGCCGCGCGCGACATCGAGCGGATGCAGCGCGCCTTCGTCGCGATCGGCGCGACCGTCCTGAGCTTCACACTCCCCGACCTGACTCCGGTGATGCCCCTGGCCCGGCCGTTACGCGGGCGGATTCGACACTTCGCGGCTGAGCTTGTCGCCGCGGGCAAGCGAAGCGGCGCCCTCGTGATCGACTTCACCGCGCACCCCGTCGCCTCCGACCCGCGCTTGTGGAGCGAAGATCGCCTGCACGCGAATTCACTCGGACATGCGCGGATCGCGGAGGCGCTGGCCGAGGCTCTCCTGCTGCCTCGCGCGGGACCCGAGTGGGCGCGCGCCCTGCCCGAACGCCCCTCTCGCGGCTTCACGGGAGCCCTGACCGATGAGGTTCGCTGGGGCCGTCAATATCTCGCCCCCTGGCTGTGGCGCCACGCGCGCGGCCGCTCATCGGGCGATGGATGCCGCGCCAAGCGTCCGGGTCTAGAGAGCGTGATCGCCATCGACGACTGAAAGCCCGGAGGCGGCTGATCCCCACGGGCTAGACTCCGCGTCCATGAATTTGAACCAGAGATCGCGGCACGCCCAATGACCGCCCCACCCGACGATCCTTCGCAAAAACCGCCCGAAAGCGGCGAGATCCGGATCGAGCACACCGCCGGCGTCGAGCACGGCGCGACCCTCGAGCGCGTGGAGGCCCCCGCGGACCACGAGACGATTCTCGAAAGCGACGGCGTGCCGACGCGGATCGGTCAATACCGAATTCTCGGCATCGTCGGCGAAGGCGGAATGGGGACGGTCTACGAGGCGCAACAGGACCGGCCGAGCCGGACGGTGGCGCTCAAAGTGATCCGCGGCGGGGGCCTCTCCGACTCACGTCTGCGGCGTTTCGAGCACGAGTCGCAGGTGCTCGGCCGATTGCAGCATCCGGGCATCGCGCAGATCTACGAGGCGGGCACGGTCAAGGACGAGCAGGGGCGAATGATCCCCTACTTCGCGATGGAGCTGATCCGCGGAACGAATCTTCTCCGGTACGCGACGAAGAGAAGCCTCGGGACACGCGAGCGCCTCGATCTGATGGCGAAGATCTGCGACGCCGTGAATCACGCGCACCAGCGCGGGGTGATCCACCGCGACCTCAAGCCCGGCAACATCCTGGTCGAGGAGTCGGGCCAGCCCAGAGTCCTCGACTTCGGCATCGCCCGCGCCACCGACTCGGACGTGCAGACCACGATGCACACCGACATCGGGCAGATCATGGGCACGCTGCCTTACATGAGTCCGGAGCAGGTGGGCGGCAACCCGCTCGACCTCGACACGAGGAGCGATGTGTATGCCCTGGGCGTCATCACCTACGAGCTGCTCGCGGGCCGGCTTCCCTATAAGGTCGACGAGAGGATCATTCACGAAGCGGTACGGATCATTCGTGAGGAGGAGCCGACCGCACTCTCGAGCATCAATCGTTCGCTCCGCGGCGACGTCGAGACCATCGTCGGCAAAGCGCTCGAGAAGGAAAAGGCGCGGCGCTATGAGTCGGCCGATGCGTTCGCTTCGGATATTCGCCGCTACCTCAAGAATGAGCCCATCGCCGCGCGCCCGGCGAGCACCTGGTACCAGACGAGGAAGTTTGCACAGAGGCACAAGGCCACGGTCGTGGGCCTCGCCACGGCGTTCG
>JANNJB010000393.1:0-7207 GCA_031405615.1 Vicinamibacteria bacterium
TGGCCTCCTTCATCGGCCTCTTCGAAGTGGCGGCTTATACCGCGAGCAAGTCGGGAGTGGCCGGACTCACCCGGGCCCTGGCCGTCGAGTGGGGACCGCGCGGGGTCAATGTGAACGCGATCGCGCCCGGCGTTTTCCGGACCGCGCTCAACACGAAACTCCTCGACGAGTCGGGCCGTGGCCAGGAGTTCCTGACCCGCACGCCCCTCAAGCGTTTCGGCCGGGTGGAGGAACTGGCCCCGGCCTGCGTCTTCCTCGCGTCCGAGGGCTCCAGTTTCGTGAATGGAGAAATTCTCACCGTCGATGGCGGTTTCCTTGCGAGTGGCGTCAACCAGTGAAGATTACAAACCTCGTTGTCCGTGACATTCGTTTCCCTACTTCCCTGCATCAGGATGGTTCTGATTCGCTCAATCTCGGCGACTATTCGGCCACCTACGTCGTGCTCGAGACCGGCACGGGCCTTGAAGGTCATGGTCTGACCTTCACCAACGGCCGGGGCAACGAGATCGTGGTCGCCGCCGTCCATGCCCTCAAGCACCACGTGGTGGGTCGAAGGCTCGATGACGTGGTCACCGACATGAGGAAGTTCTATCGCGACCTGACCGTGGATAAGCAGCTTCGCTGGCTCGGGCCGGAGAAGGGCATCCTCCACATGGCCACGGGAGCGATCGTGAACGCGGTGTGGGACCTCTGGGCCAAGCGCGAGAAAAAGCCGATGTGGAAGCACCTCACAGACCTCTCCCCCGAGCAACTCGTATCGACCATCGACTTCACGTACATCACCGATGTCCTCAAGCCGGAAGAGGCGATCGAGATGCTGCAGGCGCGCCGGGAGGGCCGGGAAGCGCGCGAGGCCGAGATGCGCGCCGAGGGTTATCCCGCTTACACCACGTCCACGGGCTGGCTCGGCTATCCCGACGAGAAGGTGCGGCTCCTCTGCAAGGAAGCGATCAGTCAGGGCTGGACCGCTTTCAAGATGAAGGTGGGCCAGAATCTCGAGGACAACGTCCGCCGCGCCGCGATCATGCGCGAAGAGATCGGTCCGCAGCGCAAGCTGATGATGGACGCGAACCAATGCTGGGACGTCGATGAGTCGATCACCCAGATGAAGGCGCTCGCGCGGTTCGATCCATGGTGGATCGAGGAGCCGACGAGCCCCGACGACATTCTCGGACACGCCCGCATCGCCCGGGCGGTGGCGCCCATCGGTGTCGCCACCGGCGAGGTCTGCCAGAATCGCGTGATGTTCAAGCAGTTCCTCCAGGCCGATTCCATCAAGTTCGTCCAGGTCGACTCCTGCCGGATGGGCGGCGTGAACGAAGCGGTGTCGGTGATCCTGATGGCCGCGAAGTTCAAAAAGCCGGTGTGCCCGCACGCGGGCGGCGTCGGCCTGTGCGAGTACGTCCAGCATCTTTCGATCTTCGACTACATCGCGGTCTCCGCGTCGCTCGAAGACCGCTTGTGCGAATACGTCGATCACCTTCACGAACACTTCGTCGATCCGTGCATCGTGAAGAACGCCCGTTACGTCACCCCGCTCCGCCCGGGCTACAGCATTGACATCAAGCCACAGTCGATCGCGGAATACGAATTCCCGGCCGGCCGCGTCTGGCAGAAGTTCGTGGCCTAGCCATGGCGGAGAAGATGTTCAAATTCGGCCACGTCCGGTGGATCGTGTGCGCGCTGCTCTTCGGCGCGGCCGCGATCAACTACCTCGATCGCCAGATCATCGCGATCCTCAAGGGCACGCTGCAGACCGAGTTCTCGTGGACCGAGCGCGACTACGCCGCCATTATCTTCAGCTTCTCTCTGGCCTACGCGATTGGCCTCGTGATCGCGGGCCGGGTGATCGACGGCATGGGCGTGAAGAAAGGGTTTGCGGTGGCGGTCGGCTTGTGGAGCTTCGCGGCCATGGCGCACGGAATCGCGGGGGCCTTCCCCGGCCTCGCCATCCCCACGGTGCTCATCAACCCGCCCTCCTTTGTCCTGCTGACCGGCGCGGCCGCGGGCTTTGCGCTCGCCCGGTTCGTCCTCGGCATCGGTGAAGCCGGGAACTTCCCGGCCTCCATCAAGACCGTGGCCGAGTGGTTCCCGAAGAAGGAGCGAGCCTTCGCCACCGGTATCTTCAACTCGGGTACGAACCTCGGCGCGCTCGGCGCGCCCCTCATGGTTCCCTGGATCACGATCCATTGGGGATGGGAAGTCGCCTTCCTTGCCACCGGCGCCATCGGCTTCGTGTGGCTGGCCCTCTGGTGGAGGTACTACCACGCGCCCGAGACCCACCCCGACATTTCTCCCGCGGAGCTCGCCCACATCCGCTCCGACCCGCCTGAGCCGGTTACCCACATTCCCTGGAAGAACCTCCTGCCCCATCGCCAGACCTGGGCCTTCGCGATCGGCAAGTTCCTGACCGACCCGATCTGGTGGCTCTATCTCTACTGGATCCCCGACTTCCTCAAGCGCAACCACGGCATCGACCTCACCACCATCGGTCCGCCCGTGGTCGTGATCTATCTCGTGGCGGATGTGGGAAGCATCGGCGGCGGCTGGCTGTCATCGCACTGGATCAAACGGGGCTGGACCACGAACAAGGCCCGCAAGACCGCGATGCTGGTGTGCGCGCTGTGCGTGGTGCCGATCATGTTCGCGTCGCAGGTCAAGAGCCTGTGGCTCGCGGTTGCCCTCGTTTCCCTCGCCGCGGCGGCGCACCAGGGCTGGTCGGCGAATCTCTTCACCTTCACCTCCGACATGTTCCCGAGGCGCGCGGTCGGCTCGGTTGTGGGCATCGGCGGGACGGCGGGGGCCATCGGCGGCATGCTGATCGCCCTCGTGGTCGGGGAGATCCTCACCCGAACCGGCAGCTACTTCCTGATCTTCCTCATCGCGGGTTCGGCCTACCTGGTGGCGCTCCTCATCATTCACCTGCTGATTCCAAACTCCGAGCCGGCGAAACTCGACGCCTGATCGGCGGCCCATGAGCTTCTTGAGCGAAGACTTTCTCCTCGAGACGGATCTGGCCCGGCATCTCTTCCACGACGTCGCGAAGAATCTGCCGATCATCGACTACCATTGCCACCTGCCCCCCGACCAGATCGCCTCGAACCATCGCTTTCGTTCGATCACCGAGATCTGGCTCGACGGCGATCACTACAAGTGGCGGGCGATGAGGGCGAACGGGGTGAGCGAGCGCTTCTGCACCGGCGACGCGACCGACTTCGAGAAGTTCGAGGCCTGGGCGAACACCGTCCCTCAGACGATCCGCAATCCCTTGTTCCACTGGACTCACATGGAACTGAAGCGCCCCTTCGGGATCACGGAGACTCTGAGCGGCGCGAACGCGCGTTCGGTCTACGATCGCGCCACGGCGCTTTTGCAGGAGGACAGGTTCACCACCCTGGGCCTGTTCAAGCAGTTCCGCGTGGCCGCGGTGAGCACCACCGACGATCCTGTGGACTCCCTCGAACACCACGCCTCCCTGGCGCGCCGCCCGAACCCCGAGACCCGCGTCTACCCGACCTGGAGACCCGATCGGGCTCTGGCCGTCGAGGACACCGCGAAATGGAATCAGTGGGTCGATGCGCTGGCCGCGGCGAGCGGCATTTCGATCGGCGGTTTCAAGGACTTCTGGACCGCCCTCGAGAAGCGGCATGCGTTCTTCCACGAGATGGGTTGCCGCGCCTCCGACCATGGCCTCGCGCGGATGTACGCCGAGCCCTTCACCGAGGCAGACCTCGAACACGCCTTCGACCGCGCACGTGCCGGAAAGGCGCTCGAGCCCCTGGCCGCGGAGAAGTTCAAGTCCGGCCTGCTGCACCTGATGGCCGTCCTCGACCATCAGCGCGGGTGGATCCAGCAGTTCCACCTCGGCGCGCTCCGCAACAACAACGCGCGGGGGCAGCGCACCCTCGGCCCGGACAAAGGCTTCGACTCCATCGGCGACTTCGAACAAGCCAAACCCCTGGCCCGATTCCTCGATCGCCTTGACGATTCGAATCAGCTTGCGAAGACCATCCTCTACAACCTCAACCCGCGCGACAACGAACTGTTCGCGACCATGATCGGGAACTTCCAGGATGGCTCGACCCCGGGGAAGATGCAGCACGGCGCGGCCTGGTGGTTCCTCGACCAGAAGGACGGCATGGAGGCGCAGTTGCGCGCGCTTTCGAACATGGGTCTGTTCTCGCGCTTCGTCGGGATGATCACCGACTCGCGCAGTTTCCTTTCCTACTCGCGCCACGAGTACTACCGGCGTCTGGTCTGCAATCTTCTGGGGAACGATGTCCGGTCGGGGTGCCTGCCCGACGATCGGGAGTTGTTGGGCAGCGCCGTGCGCAACGTCTGCTTCGGCAACGCGAAGGCGTATCTCGGCCTCACCCTCGGCGCCCTCGCCGATGCCACCGTCCCAATATCTGTGCAAAAGCTTGACAAAGCCTAGCTTTCTGGTTTAGTCTCTTTCTCGAGGTTGGAGGAGGGCAGGACGCCCGCCGATCCGGCCTCCACCCTTCCTCGTTTTTCCCAAAAAAGAAAGAGACCCTCATGAACCGTCGCACCCTCCTCGCCGCTTTCGCCGTCGTCGCCCTCGTGGGCACCTCCGCCCAGGCCGCCGATGCTCAGAAGGACATCGTCGACACCGCGGTCGCCGCGGGCAGCTTCAAGACCCTCGCCACCGCTCTCACCGCCGCCGGACTCGTGGACACCCTCAAGGGTGCTGGCCCCTTCACGGTGTTCGCACCCACCGATGAGGCCTTCGCCAAGCTTCCCGCGGGCACCCTCGACGCCCTGCTCAAGGACAAGGCCAAGCTCACCGCCGTGCTCACGTATCACGTGGTCGCGGGCAAGGTCCTGGCCCAGGATGTGGTGAAGCTCAAGAGCGCCAAGACCGTCCAGGGCGGCAGCGTCACCATCAACACCTCGAAGGGCGTCAAGGTTGACGGCGCCAACGTGGTGAAGACCGACATCGCGTGCAGCAACGGAGTCATCCACGTGATCGACGCCGTCATTCTTCCGAAGATGTAATCGAACTCGCCGTCCCAACCCTCCTAAGACGGCGAAACGCCCCGGGACCCCTGACCGCATCAGGGATCCCGGGGCTCCTTTTTTGCTCCGAATCACAATGAGCCGCTTCCAAACTGCCGAACTGACCGCCGCGTTGTCGACAGGAGCCTGTTTCCTCTGCCCCGCAGGCTCCTAGTCGGCGATCACGACCACGCCGCGCTTCCCCGGCTTGGCCTTCGGCTCGGTGTCCTGCCCAGGCTCCTTCTTCTCACCCCGGACCGTGAGTTCGTTGAACACCTTCTTCACCGGGAACACGCCGCGAGCCTTCATCCCCGCGAGGTGCTTGTCACCTTCGTTGTCCACCTCGCCCACCAGAATCACCTCGGAGTTGGTCACGAGGATGTGAATGGCATAGTCCCCGGCGGGGTTGAACCCGGGGAAGTACGGGTTTCCGATGCCCATCGATCCGAATGCGTTGAAGCGACCACGGGATCCATATCCGATGCCGTTGGCGAGGGCCTGGTCTGTGGCGGTGCCATAGCGAGACAGGAAGCTGTCGCGGTAGATGTTGAGGTAGACCTTGGCGCGGATCTCATCGTCGAGCACGCCCCAGTCGAGTTCCTCGATCTTGTTCACCACCTGCTTCACGCCGGCGACTTTCGAAACCGCCTTCTCCGCCTCTTCCTTAAGGGAGTCGCGGTAGACGTAGCCGCCCAGTTCCACGGTGCCGTTCTCGTTCACCTGATAGTTGAGGATGTCGAAGACGCCGTAGTACGGCAGCCTTTCGAGTGTCTCGCGGACGGCCTTCGAGACATCCGGCTCGGTGGACACGTTCTTGTTTGGAGCCGCCTGTGCAGCGCTCACCGCGCCGAAAGCGACCAGGGATAGCAGCGCGACTGTCCGGTTTCTCTTCATGATGACTCCTCCTGATGACGGGTTATTAAACGCAACCCGCAAAGGAGCAAGCCCCGTGCCAGCGAAACCGTCCGCCCCTTCAGGCCGTCTTAAGGGTCGTTGTCCCCGCGCCGCCGTCAGGCCATCCGGCCGACCACCGTGCGAAGTTCTCCTTAAAACGTCGCCTTCAGGCCAAGCTGTGCGATCCTCTGACTCTGGAAGGCCGTGACCTGACCGAACCTGGCGTTCGTCATGCTGGTCTCCACGCTGCGGATGTTGCGCCGGTTGAGCGCGTTGAACACCTCGCCACGGAGTTGAAGCCGGGCGCGCTTGCCAAAGCGGAAGTTCTTGAACAAAGAGAAATCGGTGGTGAAGAGGCTCGGCCCTTCAAGCACATTCCTTGGCGAATCGCCCAGTTGATTGGTGGCGGGCCGCGCGAAGGCGGCGGTGTTGAACCAGACCGCGTCGGTTCTCCCTGCCGCGGGTGCGGCGTTTGGATCCTGCCCGGGCACAAGGTTCGCGCGCAGGGTCACGGTGTCCCCGAAGATGGCGGTGTTGGTGCCGGCGGTCACCGAGTACCAGCGGCCCGACTGGTAACGGGTGATCCCCGAGATCTGCCAGCCGCCCAGAACCTGCTGCTTCAAGCCGCCCGCCTTCTGCAGGCCCGGGAACTTGATGTTGTAGTTGATGGAGAGGACGTGCCGGCGATCGAAGTCCTGGGCGCCGTATTCTCCATCCAGGTTCCGCGGGTCCTGGGCCAGGTTCCCGGAGGCGGAACTGTCTTCGCTGTCCGAGTCGCCGCGGGCCCGCGACAGGGTGTAGGCGAGACCGGCGGAGATCTTGTTGTCGCCGCGGCGGTTGATGGCGATCTGGAGGGCGTCGTAGTCCGACCGGCCCGTGGTCTCATTGGTGAAGATCCGGGAATAGCCCACGTATTGCCGGTTGGCGTTGATCGGAGTTGCGGCCACACCTCCAGACCCGGGAGTCGCGTAGTTCAGTTCGCGGACGCGTAGAAGATTCCGCGCTTCATTCCCCACGTAGTTCACATCAGCGACGATGCCCTTCGGCAACTGTCGCTGGAAGCCGAGACTGAAGCTCAGGACCGTGGGCATATCGAAGTCGCGGCCGACGGCATCGAACCCGCCCTGGGGCGCCGCACTCGCGGTTCCTCCACCCGGGTTGTCGACCAGCCCGTTGCTGATCGAAACTGTCCGAACCAGCGGCGGCGACGAGCCCTGATCGCGCGAACTGTTGAAGACCGGCCGATCGTAATAGATGCCGAAGCCGCCGCGAATCGAGGTCTTTCCGCTCTTCCACG
>JANNJB010000394.1:0-1748 GCA_031405615.1 Vicinamibacteria bacterium
TTTCGTTCCAGCAGGGCGGCGACGCGACCTACGCTTCGGCCCTTGCCGTGCTCACCGTCGCGGTCACGATCACGCTCATGCTCTCTACGCTGCTCACGACGGGCAAGCTGGCCCAGGGTGTCCTGCCGTGCCGTAGAGATACGCGGATCCTGGAGGTGCTGCTTGATGAGCTTCGTGTACTCCTCGTCGATTTTCTGGGCTGCCTTCTGGGCAGACACCGGCTGGACGACGAAGAGGGCAAAGGCCAGCGAAAGAAGGCTCGCGCGGGAGATGACTTGTTTCATGGGAACTCCTGGAGGAAGGGACCGGAAGACGCCCAACGTTCACACGCGCCGTCCCCCGAGTCAACGAGCCGGGCGACAGATTGGCTGTCGAAAGCAGACCTGAACTTGACCGGCCCGCCCATTCAAACGAAGCTCCCGCCAGTGAGCGGCATGCGAGCGGTCTTGGTGAATCAGACACCCGCGGAATCTCCAAAGACGCCGCACACGACCGCGCGTGATCCGTTCGATCTCAGTTCGCTGACCCTGACTCGTCAGCCCGGTGCGGACGCCCTTCAAGAAGAAGAAGCGGCGAGCGAACGCGCCGCATCGATCCCGGCGGGCGTCGTCATCAACGGCCGGTACCGGATCGATCGCCTTCTCGGCCGCGGGGGCATGGGCGCCGTCTACCGGGTCGACGATCAGCTCTTTCCGGGCCGGCCCACGGCGCTCAAGCTCTTCCTCCAGCACGTCACGGTGAGCGTCGACCTGTTCCGCGCCGAATTCCGGACCATGGCCTCCCTGCGCCACCCAAACGTCGCCCGGGTGTACGACTTCGAGATGGTGGCCGGCCTCGCCGCGTTCTTCTTCACGATGGAACTGCTCCCCGGCTCAACGCTCTCCCAGGCGATACGGCATCCCGGCGCCGAGGACGCCGCCACCCTCGATGGGCAGAGCAGGGAGCCTGAACAACTCACCCCGACACCACAAGCTCCGATCCTGCCCTGGCGGGAAGTGGTGGACCTCCTTGTTCCCGTGATCCGCGCGCTCGCCTATCTCCACAAGCGAAGCGTGGTCCACTTCGACCTCAAGCCCAGCAACATCATGGTGACGCCGAGCCGCCTCGGCCGCCAGGTCAAGGTCCTCGACTTCGGCCTCGCTGGCCTGCGCGGGGCCACGGGACAGGTGATGGGCACGCCGCAGTACCTCGCCCCCGAAATTGCGCAACGCCAAAAAGCCGACCATCGCTCGGATCTCTACAGCCTGGGCATCATGGCGTACCAGCTCCTGTCGGGTGAGGTTCCGTACGACACCACTCAGGGCGTGCAGTGGCTGCTGCGGAAGAAGACGACGGAACGCGTGCGCTTCGGGCCGCGCGAGCAGGAGACCGTGCCGGCCTGGCTGCGCGACGTGATCGAGCGGCTGTGCGCGATCGACCCCGACGAACGCCACCAGACCGCGGGCGAACTGCTCGACGACATCAACCGCGCGGGCGGACTCGCCTACGAACTCGAGACGCAGGACACCAAGGAGAGTTACCTATTCTCCAGCCAGTTCGTGGGCCGGAGATCGCGCCATTTCACGCCAACAATCGGGCGGTGCGCTGGGCAATTGGCGCGCACAGCAGGAAACCGCCAGCCGCCCGCCGGTGCAGCGTCCGGCCCCGGCGGCGCCTTATGGACAGGGGCAAATGGGTGCTCAAGGGGGCAGTCAAGGCGGAAGCCCCGGTCGCAGCCAAGGCGGCACCTGGAACCAGGGCGGGTCGTG
>JANNJB010000395.1:0-10409 GCA_031405615.1 Vicinamibacteria bacterium
GCAGCCCTCCTCTTCGTAGCCTGAGGGTGCGTCTGCACGGCTCGCGCGTGCGTCTTCTGTTTCCGGTCTCCGCGGAGAGGTTGACGCTCTACTACGGCAATCCGGCCACCCGCGCGCCGGCATACGATCTCGAGGCCCTGCGGCCACGCCTCACTCAGGCCATTGGGACCGGCGCGGCCGGCATCGCGGCCGAGATGGTCAATCCCGAGTTCCGCCGCGAACCGCCGCTTCGTTTCGCGGCCACCCTCGGCGCGGCTCTCGATGCCTCGGGCTGGAGTCGCGTGCGGCCCATCCTGCCGTTGCCCGAGGAGGACGTCTACGCCCTTACATTGAACGCCGACGATCTGGCTTTCCTCCGGCCCGATCTCGCCGACCTGCGCGTGGTGGACGCGGAGGACCTTCAGGTGCCCTTCCTCATCGATCCGGGTTTCGCCGAAGAACGTCTTCCAATGAAGGTGGAGCGCACCGATCCGCCAGCGCGGCCAAGCGTGTACCTGCTCCGCCCCGCGGGCTCGCTTGCCGGTGCTGGAGGTGAAGGACCGCGGATCTCGAGGCTCGAAATCGAGGTCGCCGACGCCTTCTTCGAACGGCCGGCCCGACTGATCCACGCCAGAAACGAATCGCGGCGCGAACTTCCGTTCTCTCTGGCCTTCTCCCGGAAGCCGCCCGCCACCGATCCGATCGTGCTCGCGATTTCCGTCCCTCTTGGGGAGATGAGGCTCGAGGTGGATGATGGCGACAACGCACCCCTCGACATCCGTTCGGCCTACGCGGTGGTCCGCGTCCCCCGCGTTGTCTTCAAGGCCGCGCCTGGAAGTCTTCGCATCCTTCTTGGGAACAGCACAGCCACGGCTCCGCGGTACGACATCGCCGGTCTGCGCGGCGAACTGCTCGCTTACTCGGCGATAACCGCCCGGGCGGGAGACATGACCGAGAACCGGAGCGCACGACGAAACTGGAAGAGTCTGCTCGATGCAGCACCCCGCAGCGCGGTGGTGTGGGGCTCCATCCTCATCGCCCTCGTGGCCCTCGTCGGGCTCACGGTACGAACAATCCGAAGCGCCTAAGATCCCTTCCCCGCGTTTCCGGAGAACCCATGAAAACCTTGAAGCCCTTCGTTTCCATTGCCGTCGTCGCGGCCCTGCTCACCCCTCGCCCGGCCCATGCCTGGAGCGAGCGCGGGCACGACATCGTGACGCGCGTGGCGGTTCGACTCCTGGCCGCGAAGATCGCGAAGGGCACGCCCCTTGCGACCCAGTTCGGCCGCAAGGAGTTCATGCTCGGGCATCTGTCGAACGTGCCCGACATCGTCTGGCGCAACCAGGGCGAGGCCATCGAGAATGTGAACGCGCCCACCCACTTCCTCGACATCGAATACGTTTCGCCCGAGGTCACGTTCGGAACGATTCCGATGACGCCCGCTGCGGCACTGGCGCGCATGAAGGAACTCTGCGCCGCACCTCCAAAGGGCTATATCTGCCCGGCCAAAGATGGCGCGCCGCCCGACGAAAGCAGCGCGGGCACCGCGCCCTGGCGCACCGCTCAACTCTTCCGCATGACCGTGGAGAGCCTGAAGGCGTCACGGGCGGGCGAGAAGACCGATTCGGCCGCGGTGGATCGGGCCCTGCTTACCGCGGGCGTGATGAGCCACTTCATCGGTGATCTCGGGAACCCGTACCACACGACGCGGAACTACGACGGATGGGAGACCGGCCAGGGCGGGATCCACAGCTACTTCGAGAGCGCGGTGGTGAGCAGCTACCGGCTCGCGCTGGACCAGGAGGTTTTTGACGCCGCAATCACCGGGCGCGGCCTGGAGCGGATCGTGCGGCGCATCCCCATCGGCGAACGGCCTTCTCTCTCACGCGATCCCCTGGCGCTCACCATGGCCCTCGCCCTCGATTCCTATTCACATCTCGAAGCCCTGAACGCGCTCGACTTGAAATTCGCGCGACTGAAGCCGAGCGGGAATGGCCCCGACGGCCGGCGCATCGGCGCGCAGCGGAGGGACGCCGCGGAAATGCGCTTCAAGTTCCACCAGCTCACCGTCCTGCGCCTCGCCGCCGCCTCGGAGGTGCTCGCGAATCTCTGGCTCATCGCCTGGGAAGACGCGGGCCGCCCGGACTTCAAGGACTATCGGAGCTTCGCGTACCCGGTGGGGCCTGAGTTCATTCCGCCCGACTATCTGATCGCGAAGTAAGCGCTGCGGCGGTCTCGCCGGCGAGCCAGGCGAGGTAGGGCGCGTGTCCGTCGCTCAGCGGCCAGGCGACGATCTCCGGAACATCGTAGGGGTGTTTCGAACGGATCACGGCTTCGACGCTGCTGAAGAGTTCGCGCCGCGTCTTGATCACGAGGAGTTTCTCCTCGCTCTTCTCAATGGCGCCCTTCCAGCGGTAGATCGAGGTCACGCTCGGGGAAACCTGAACGCAAGCCGCAAGCGACGCATTGAGCAGATCCCGGGCCAGGTCTTCCGCCTCGAAGTCCAGAGGAACCGCGCAGAGGATCACGATCCCGTCCGTGGCCATCACTTGAGACCGCCCAGCCTTTCGATGACGGCCGCCTGCTTCACGGTGAGGGGCACCACCGAGAGCCGTCCCTGACGCACCAGCGGCGAGGAAGCGAACTCAGGGTCGGCCTTGAGCGTGGCAAGGGACACCGGCTCCCTGAGCGCCTTCACCGGGGCCAGGTCGATAACCGAAAGCGAGCTCGGGGCGGGGCGCCTGGGATCCGGGTAGGCCACCGACGCGGCGCGCGCGATTCCCACCACCGCTTTCTCAGAGCCGGTGTGATAGACGAAGACGCGGTCGCCCTTCGCCATCTCTCTCATGTTCCGCAGCGCCACGGGGTTCTTCACGCCGTCCCAGACCCCCCCGCCTTTCGCGGCCAGATCCGCGTACGAATATTCGGAGGGTTCGGTCTTGAAGAGGAAATCGGCCATCTTGGTCTCCCGGTCGTGCGGTCTTTTTCGAAGTGTAGCCAATCGCCGGCTTGACTTTCTTACAGTGCTTATTTCATAGTCTGCTGTAAGACATGGCCGACCTCATTCGACTGGAGAAGGGCATCCGTGACCGTTTGACCGAACACGAGTCGCTCGTCCTCTCCCTTCTTCAGGAACGGGAGCAGATCCGCGGGTCGTTGTTCTCGCGGTTCGCGGTGTGCGGCAAGGTCAGCTGCGCGTGCGCCCAGGGCGAGAAACACGGGCCCTACTACGTCCTCTCCGACCGGAGTGGAGGTGCTGGCGCTTTCGTCTATCTCAAGGAAGACCAGGTTTCGCGGGTGCGGGATCTGGTGAAGCGTCATCGCCGATTCCGAAAGGGCTTGAAGCGGCTCAAAGGCCTTTCCTCGAAGCTCCATGCGATGTTCGTGCGGTACGAAGACACCGCGGCGCAGACGGGTTCACGTCAAGCCGGTATCCGAGCTTAGAATATTGATGTCTGACAATATTTTAGACATTGACAAAGAGAAGTTACTTGAGATGCCGTCGAGCACAGATCTGCCCGCCCATACCCGTCGCTTGAAGGCCCTCGCCGTGGCCACGTTCGTGGTGTGCGGGATCGTGTACGGCGCGCTGCGCGATGAAGAGGGCGTCATGCACGTCTTCCGGGAGAGGACGCGCCTCCAGGAACTGAGTCATTCAGTGGACGGCCTGCGCGCGGAGAACGAACGTCTGCGCGCGGAGATTCGCGCGCTGCGCGAAGACCCACGGGCGGTCGAACGCCTGGCTCGCGAAGATCTCGGTCTCTCGAAAGAAGGAGAGATCGTTTTCATTCTCGAAAGCGAAGGCGGGGAGAACTTCCGCTGACTTTGTGATCGTCCTCCCGCGTGATTTGACAGAATCCCCGCCAAAACACGTACAATCGGCCAGTCGGGCGGATTTCGCGTCACTAGAGCGTCACGCGATTCGGCTTGGAATAACGATTCAAGATGTACCGTTTTCAAACAACCCTTTCTAGGAGGAAAGAAACCCAATGGCAAAGCCGATGACAAAGGCAAAGCTCGTGACCGCACTCGCAGAAGCAACGTCCATCCCCAAGAAGACCTCGGCGTCCTACCTCGAGGAGCTCGCTCGTCTGGCTCACAAGGAAGCCAAGAACGGCTTCGTGATCCCCGGCGTGGGCAAGCTGGTGGTGCGTGCTTACAAGGCGCGCAAGGGTCGCAACCCCCAGACCGGCGCGGAGATCCGCATCCCGGCCCGGAAGCGTCTCAAGTTCGTCATCGCGAAGGCTGCGAAGGACGCGGTGTTCGGCGCGTAGAAGGGCCTTTTTGAAGGCCCGGGGTCCTTCCCAAAAGCCGCGTTCACAGCGAGCTCATGGGGCGCCCCAAAGACCTTCGAAAACATCCGTTTGAGAAGCGGCGCCCCTGGCGCCGCTTTTCTTTTTGATTCACGCGGAGGCGGCCCGAAGGGCGGCCGCAAGACCCTTGAGCCACTCGTCGAAATCCATGCCGGCATCCACCACGATCTCGAACTTGCCGTTCGGCTTCCGCTTGACCGACCCGGGGTTCTTCGGACCGAGTGGGATCATGAGGTTCTCCCGATGAATCCCCATCGGATCCGTGATCCCGAAAATCTTCTCGATCTCCGCCATTCCCACTTGTTGCATCTCTTCTCCTCGTTCTCGTATCGCCGGACCTGCGAATCGACGTCGCTTCATTGTAGTCAGCGGCGGCGGCCCGACGAACCTCGGCCGCGCGAGGCCGCCGCGGGGAGGCCGGCATGAGCGAAGCCGTCCGGTCCGCGATCGAGATCGTCCTCGCCGAAGCCCGGGCGCTGGCCCTCGAGACGGGCGGCGAACGAGCGGCCCGCGCGGTCACTGAAACCGCGTCTCTCGAAAGGGACATCGGCCTCGGCAGTCTGGAGAAAGTCGAACTCATCACAAGGATCGAGCGCCGGGCGGCGCGCACCTTGCCCGACGGGGCGCTGCAGGCGGAAACCTGCGCGGAAATCGCGGCCGCTCTCGAGAGCACGCCCTCGCCTCTGCCGCGGGAAGGCCGAGGTTCCGAGGCGCTCGCACCCGCCGAGACCCTCATCCCCACCGGTCCCCATCATCTGGCCGCCACCGTCGACCGGGCCCTCGCGAGCCGCGCGGAGGAAGCCCCGGATCGCGTCACCGTCTTCCTGACCGAGGACGATGGAAGTGAACGGAACATCACGTACCGTGAACTCTGGAGCGCCGCTTCCCTAATAGCCGCGGGTCTGGCCAGCCGCGGGATTTCGCGCGGGGACACCGTGGCCTTGATGTTGCCCACCGGCTTCGACTTCCTGAGCGCGTTCCAGGGAACGCTTCTCGCCGGTGCGGTGGCCGTGCCGATCTACCCTCCCGTCCGCCTCGACCGACTGGCCGAGTACGCGGAACGCCAGGCCGGAATCCTGCGGTCGGCCGGAGTCAGGATCATGATCACGATCGCGCGGGGGAAGATCATCGCGGAAGTGCTGAAGTCGATGGTTCCCACACTCGATGATGTCGTAACCGCGGATGATCTCGCGCAAAGTCCGCAGGCCGGCCTGCGCATGACGCCCCGGTCTTCACCCGGTGATCCCGCGTTCATCCAGTACACCTCGGGCAGCACGGGGTCGCCAAAGGGAGTGCTCCTCACCCACGCGAACCTGATGGCCAACATCCGGGCCATCGGCCTCGGTCTCGAGGCCCGGCCGGTGGAGATGGGCGTGAGCTGGTTGCCGCTCTATCACGACATGGGCCTCATCGGCAGCTGGCTGTTCACCATGGCCTCCGCCTATCCGCTCGCTCTGCGCTCCCCGCTTTCTTTCCTCGCCCGGCCCGAGCGATGGCTGCACGACATCCACCGCCGGCGCGGGACCATGTCGGCGGCGCCGAATTTCGCCTACGAGTTGTGCGTGCGGCGCATCCGCGACGAGGACATCGAGGGCATCGATCTCTCGTCCTGGCGATGCGCGCTCAACGGAGCGGAGCCGGTGCGTCCGGAGACCATCGAGCGTTTCGTGCAACGCTTTTCGAAGTACGGCTTTCGCCGGGAGGCCGTGCTGCCCGCTTTCGGCCTGGCGGAGTGCTCGGTAGGCCTCGCTTTGCCGCCGGTCCAGCGCGGGCCGAGGTTTGACCGCGTCGATCGGGCCGCCTTCGAAAAGGGCCGGGCCAAAGAGGCCGCCGCGGACGATCCTCACCCGAATGTCTTCGTCTCCGCGGGCAAGGCTCTGCCGGAGCACGAGATCAAGGTGGTGGACGAGGCGGGAGAAACCCTTCCCGAGCGGACAGTGGGCCGGCTCCTTTTCAAGGGCCCCTCGATGACCGCGGGCTACTACAAAAACGAAGAGGCCACCGCAGCGATCCGCAGACCGGGCGGCTTCCTCGACACCGGCGATCTCGCCTACATCGCCTCTGGCGAACTCTTCATCGCGGGCCGGCTCAAGGACGTGATCATCCGGGGCGGCCGAAACCTCGTGGCCGCGGAGATCGAGGAGGCCGCGTCCGAGGCTGAGGGCGTGCGGAAGGGTTGCGTGGCCGCCTTCGGTGTGACCGATCCCAAAGGCGGCACTGAGCAGGTGGTGATCGTGGCGGAGACGAAGGCAACGTCCACGCCGGAACGCGATGCGATCGAGCAGAGGATCGTCGAAAAAGTGACGACGGCGATTGGGGCGCCGCCCGATGTGGTGCGCCTCGCTCCCCCGGGATCGGTGCTGAAGACATCCTCGGGAAAGATCCGCCGCAACGACACCAGAGACCTCTTCCTGTCCGGCCAGCTCGGCCGCGCGCGCGGCGATTCGGCTCTCGTCCGCCTGAAGCTCGCCGGCAGGGTCATCCTGAGCGCGTTGCAGTCCGCGGCCGCCCGCGTCGGCCTCGGGGTTCGCGGAGTCCTTCTCTACGGCGCGCTCGCGGTGTACGCGCCGATCTCGTGGATCCTGCTCTCTTTTCTCGAACCTCGCTCGGCGCGCCGGCTCGAACATCTCTCTGCCCGCCTCGCCCTGCGCCTGCTGACCTCGAACGCCACAATGGACGGGTCCCCCACGATCCCGGCCGGCAAGGCCGCGTTGCTCGTCTGCAACCACGCCTCGTACGTGGACGTGATCGTGCTCAAGGCCCTGCTCGTTGAGGACTTCATCTTCGTGGCCAAACGCGAGGCGCTTTCGTATCCCTTCGTGGGCCGCTTCATCGCGCGCTCCCGTCACATCTGCGTCGAGCGCAAGGACGCGCAGCGAAGCGCCATCGACGCATCGAGCGTCACCGAAGCGCTCAACCGAGGCGAACGCGTGCTCGTCTTCCCGGAAGGCACCTTCATGCGCACGGATGGCGTTCGCCCCTTCCGCCTCGGCGCCTTCCGGGCCGCCGCCGACGCGGGGTGCCCGGTGATCCCTCTCGCCCTCCTCGGCACGCGCAAAATGCTGCGCGACGGACAGTTGGTTCCGCGAAATCGGCCGGTCTCCCTCTGGGTCGGTGAGCCGCTCAACCCGAATGGCGACTCTTTCCGCGATCTCGTGACGCTGCGGGACGAGGCACGCGCGATCATCGGGGCGCACTCGGGCGAGGCCGTTCTGGATCTTGTTTCCGCGGGGGTGGAGTAGCGATGCTGACAAAGGACGCGCGGCTCACCGCCGCGATGGTCGAGGAGGCGCACGTGGTGGTGCGCGCCTTCCTCGGCCCCACGCCGCTGCGGGAAACCCGCGACAGGTTGAAACGAAGGGTCCTCCTGAAACTTGAATCCGAGCAGCCGACGGGTTCCTTCAAAGTCCGCGGCGCCTTGTCGAATCTCGCGCGGTTGCCGCGGACCGACGCGGGATTCGTGGCGGCATCCGCCGGGAACCACGGTCTCGGCGTCGCGTGGGCGGCGAAGAAATGCGAGCGGCCCGAACCCGTCACCATCTTCGTGCCGGGGCGCGCGCCCGCGACGAAGATCGCGAAACTCCGCGGGTTCCCGGTCGATCTCAGGGTGGTCGGCGAGACGTTCGATGACGCGGAGAGGGAGGCTCACATTTTCGAGCGGGAGCGAGGCGCCCGCTTCATCCACGCGTACGACGATCTGCTGACCGCGGCCGGCCAGGGCACGCTCGCTATCGAAGTCGCGGAGGCGCTCGAATCGGTCGGCACCATGGTGATTCCCGTGGGGGGTGGCGGGATGATCAGCGGCGCCGCGACGTGGCTAAAGGCAAGGCGGCCCGGCACGAAGATCGTCGCGGTGCAGCCCGACGCTTCGCCCTCGCTCGCCGAGTCGATCCGCCTGAACCGGGCCGTGCTCGAGTTCGCCGCGGGCCCAACCCTCGCGGACGGCCTGGCCGGCGGCATCGGGCAGATCGTCTTCAATCATCGCGATCTCATCGACGAGGTGGTGAACGTGCCGGAGGCGTCGATTCATGCGGCGATCCGTTCCCTCCACTTCGAAGAGGGAGTGCGGGCCGAGGCCTCGGGCGCGATCACCCGGGCGGCCCTGGATCTGGCCCAGAGCGCTTCATGGCCCGAGCCCATCGTGTGCGTGATCAGCGGCGGCAATATCGACGAGGCCGTGTTCGAGAACGTTCTTGCCTTTCGGTAGTCGAGGGCGGCCGCTGCCTATAATCCACGACGCGATGAGCGACGAATCCTCCCGCCTCGACATCGCGCGCGCTTCGCGTTGGGCCCCCAAGGCCTGGATCGCGGCCTTGAGCCTTGCTTTCCTGCTTCTCGGCATTCGGTCCATCGGAGCCGCGTCGCCGACCACCGACGAACCCGGCCACTACCGATACGGGCACCGCATCCTCCGCGGCGTCGCCGAACGATGGGACGATTCCAAGATGCCGGTCTCGGCGCTCAACGCCCTCCCCTGCTTCGTCCTCGAGAAACTCGGATCGGCGTCGCGTGACGCCAACGAATTCTCGGGTCCCTGCGACTGGACGCTCGCGCGTTTTCCGACACTGCTCGGCGGGCTGGCCCTGGGTCTTTCGATCGCGGCCTGGTCGCGCGCGTTGTTTGGCTGGCCGGGGGCGCTCGTGTCGTTTGGCCTGTTCGCGTTCGATCCGAATCTCCTCGCCCATTCAACACTCGTCACCACCGACATCTTCGGCGCTCTCTTCCTGCTGCTCTCCCTGCGCGCCTTCGCCCGCTGGCTCGAAGATCCGGGCCGGCGAGAAAGCCTCATGCTTGGAGTCTGCGTGGGAGCCGCCTCGATTTCGAAGTACACGGCGGCCTACCTTCCCATCATCTTCGCGGCCACCGCGGCCCTCAGTCTCAGGAGGCTCGCACCGCCCGGACGCCCGCGGGGCAAACGCGCCGTCGCGGGCGGACTTCTCGCCATCGCAACCGCTCTGCTCGTGATCAATGCGGGTTTTCTGGCCGACGGGACGTTTGGATCTGTGCGGGAGCAGAACTTCGAGAGCCCGCAGTTCCGTGAACTCCGCAAGCTCCCGGTGATCGCGAATATTCCCCTCCCGGTCCCGCGTCCCTTCGTGGAGGGTCTCGATCGAGTTTTCCATCGCGAACGGAACGGCGGCGGCTCGGGGAACATCTACTTCCTTGGCGAACTCCGCGCTCCGGGCAGCGATGGATTCCCCGCCTACTTCCTGGTCGTGGGGCTGCTCAAGACCCCGATTCCCGCGATTCTCACCCTCCTCATCGCGGCAGGACTTCTCGCGAAGCAGCGAGGCCGTTCTCTCCGCGTCGACGAGATCACGCTCCTGTGCGCCTTCGGCGTGTTCGCTCTCTACTTCAGCTTCCTGTTTCGTGCGCAGATCGGAATGCGCCATTTCCTGGTCGCCATGCCGCCGCTGTTCGTCCTCGCCGGGTGTCTTGGACCCTTCCTGTGGCGCTCACGCGCGCGGCTCATCGCAGGCGTCATCGCCCTTGCATGGTCCGCCGCATCCCTCATCCGTCACGGAGATGACCCGCTCTCCTATTTCAACGAGCTGGTCGACCCGACGCTCACGTATCGCATCGCCGCCGACTCCAACCTCGAGTGGGGGCAAACCCGGGACCGCGTGGAGGCCTGGCTTCAGGCGAACCCGCAGGTTCTACGCGCGCCGGCCCGGCCGTTCGCGGGACGCCTGCTGGTCGGAGCCAATCAGCTCACGGGAGTGGTGACGCGCCGCCGGATGGAATGGCTTCGCGAGTCCGGAAAGACGCCGATCGGGCACGTGGACTTCACTCACTTCCTCTTCGAGCTGACCGCCGAGGAGGCCGATCGACTTCGCCGGGAGCGGGGAATCCCTCCCCTCCCCCCCTCCTGACCCAAACATCTCCGCCTCCCTCCTATACTTCGGGAAATTCCAGCGTGGGGCCGTATCAAAAGAGAAGTGGGAGAAGCATGCGAACCGTCTTTATAACAGGGGGCCAATCGCGGCATCGGCCTCGAATTCGTGAAGCAGTACGTGGCGGACGGCGATGTTGTGCACGCCTGCTGCCGGAGGCCTGGGGGGGCGGCCGAACTCAAGGCCCTCGAAAAGGCGAATCGCGATCGCCTCTTCGTCCATG
>JANNJB010000396.1:0-8001 GCA_031405615.1 Vicinamibacteria bacterium
CCTCCGAGTCGCCCAAGGTCGACATCGGCCTCGCCATGAGGGCCTTCGCCGACGAGGTCACCGTCGAAGCCAATACCAACGCGGTGTCCTCCTCCGCCGAAGCCCAGCTCTCCGCGCGCAAGGGCGCTTCGGTCATCACCGACAACATGGGCTCGGACGAAATGAAGGCGAACGGCGATTCCGACGCCGCCTCCGCCCTCGCCCGCGTCACCGGTCTCTCGATTGTCGATAGCCAGTACGTCTTCGTCCGCGGTCTCGGCGAGCGCTACAGCAACACCACCCTCGCGGGTTCCGTCATCCCCACCACCGAGCCCGACAAGAAGGTTGTTCCGCTCGACCTCTTCCCGAGCGGTCTCATCGACAGCGTCCAGGTGGCGAAGACCTACTCGCCCGATCAGTCCGCCGAGTTCGCGGGTGGTCTGGTCCAGGTGGTTCCGATGAAGTTCCCGAGCCGCCGGGTGTTCGACATCTCGATCGGCGGCCAGCATTCCTCAAACGCCACCGGCAAGAGCATTCCTCTGAGCCCGCTCGGGAATCGCGACTATTTTGGCTACGACGACGGCGCGCGCGCGCGCTGCCTTCCTCGATTCCTGCGACGAAGATCGTGCGCCAGGGCGTCTACAGCCCGAACGTCGGTTTCCTCCGCGACGACATCACCGCCGCCGGCCGCTCTCTCGAAAATCGCTGGAGCCCGGTTCGCAAGGACGGCCGGCCCGGTCAGAGCTTCTCCGCGGTGTTTGGCGATCGTTTCGGCAAGCTGGGTGTGGTCGCGAGCCTCAGCCAGTCGTACAAGGAAACCTACGTCAAGGAAGACCGGCGCTTCTTCCGCATCGGCGACGGCACGGAGCTCGAGGCGGTGAGCGACTACGCGATGGAGACCGCGACCCAGAAGGCGCAGATCGGCGGCGTTTTGAGCCTGGCCCTTCAGTTCTCTCCCTCGAACCGGATCTCCCTCGAGAACTTCTACACCCACTCGGGCCGCGACGAAGGCCGGCTGTTCCAGGGACCCAACACCGAGAACAACTTCATCTATCGCAACGAGCGCCTTCAGTACATCGAGGAAGGCCTGCTCTCCACCGGCCTCACCGGCGAGCACTTCTTTTCCGGTCTTTCCAACAGCCGCATCGACTGGCGCGTGAACTACGCGCGCGCGACCCGCGATGAGCCCGACCTTCGGGAGACCCTGTATCAGCAGAACATCAACGGCACGGGCGCCTTCCTGCTCTCCGACGAATCCCAGAGCGGTTTCCGGATGTTCAACGCCCTCGAGGACGACACCCTCGACATCTCCGCCAACTGGAGCGTGCTCAGGGCGGTCTCCGGCCGGTCCGCTCAGTTCAGGTTCGGCGGCAACTACGTCGAGCGGACGCGCGACTTCTCCTCGCGGCGCTTCCGCTTCATCCCCAACACCGCGAACACGGGAGGTGCGGTCGCGATCAACCTCTCGCAGACTCCCGAGACCCTTTTCGCCTCGGCGAACATCGGCCCGATCTTCCGATTCAATGAAGAAACCCGTCCGGTGGACGCTTACGACGGCGAGACGAAGACCACGGCCGGCTACGGCATGGTCGATATCGCCCTCTCCGACCGGACCCGCTTCGTGGGCGGCGCGCGGGTCGAGAACTATGACCAGCAGGTCAACACCTTCGACCCCTTCGGCCTCTTCCTCGGCAAGGTCTCCGCCCAGATCAAGAACACCGATGTGTACCCCGGCGCCAATCTCATCTTTTCGGTCAAGCAGGACACCAACCTGCGGATGAGCTACAGCCGCACCGTCAACCGTCCGGAGTTCCGCGAGCTGGCCGCTTTCGAGTTCACCGACGTGGTGGGCAGCCGCGCGGTTCGCGGCAATCCCGAACTCACTCGCGCGCTCATCCAGAACGTCGACGCGCGCCTCGAGAAAATCAGCGGTGGCCGCGACGTGCTCGCGGTCAGCGGTTTCTTCAAGGACTTCAATGCGCCGATCGAGCGTGTCGTCATCGCCGGCGCTCAGCCCATCGTCACCTATCAAAACGCGCAGAGCGCCCGAAACCTGGGGGTCGAGCTCGAGGCGGCCCGACAGTTCGGTTCGAACCTCTTCTTGAACCTCAACTACACCTTCGTCGACTCCAAGATCACGCTGGCGCCCGCGCAGCGCACGGTCCAGACCTCCCTCGAACGTCCGCTCGCCGGCCAGTCGAAGAATCTGTTCAACGCCATGGCTGAAGTCGCGGCCAAGGGCTTTTCCGCCCGCGTCCTCTACAACTACTTCGGCGATCGGATCTCCGACGTGGGTTCGAACGAAGCCCCGGACATCATCGAGCAGGGCCGCGGCTCCCTTGACGTGGTCCTCGCGAAGCGGTTCGGCAAGGTCAACTTCCGCCTGACCTTCGAGAACCTCACCGACACCGAACATCTGTTCACGCAGGGTTCCGAGGAGCAGCGCGTCTACCGCTTGGGTCGTGTGACCGCCTTCTCGCTGAGCTTCAACGCGTTCTGATCCATCTTCCAAAAACCCTCCAAGAAATGAACGAACACATGAAGACCCCTTCCCTCGGCGCCTCCCGCCGCATCCTGAGCGTGGCCCTCGCGTTGACCCTCGCCACCTCACCCGTTGGTTCGGTTTATGCCGACCTTGGCCCTCCTACCACCGTCCCCGGCATCGCCAAGCAGGTGATCGTCGTGAGCGGTCAGGTGCGTGGCGCCGAGAGCTGGACGAACAACTTCGTCTACCTTCTCCGCGGCGCGGTATTCGTCGAGGATGGCGGTACCCTCAACATCCAGGCCGGCACGCTCGTAGTGGGCGAGGCAGGCAGCGTCGGCACACTGATCGTGAAGCGCGGCGGTCGCCTCAACGCGATCGGAACGCGCGAGCAGCCCATCGTCTTCACCAGCGACCAGCCGGTGGGTCTTCGCGCTCGCGGCGACTGGGGCGGCCTCATCATCAACGGGCGGGCGCCCCTCAACATCCCCGGCGGCGAGGGCGTGGGTGAAGCCGATACCGGCGTCTACGGAGGCAACAACCCCAACGACAGCAGCGGCTCGCTGCGCTACGTGCGCATTGAGTTCGCGGGCACCGAATTCAGTCCCGACAACGAATTGAACGGCATCGCGTTCCAGGGTGTCGGCCGCGGTGGGTCGTACGAGTTCATCCAGGTGCACATGAACAAGGATGACGGTCTCGAGTGGTTCGGCGGCACCGCCGACGCCAGGTACGTGATCGTCACCAACGCCGCCGACGACAGCCTCGACTGGACCTTTGGATGGTCGGGCCGTATTCAGTTCGCCCTGGTCTCGCAGCGTGGCGACGACGCCGACGCGGGCATGGAGGCCGACAACAACGAGTTCAACAACGAACTCCTGCCCCGCTCCAATCCGACGTTCTTCAACGTGACGCTCTGCGGAGATCCCGATCGCAACGAGGGCTCCGAGAGCGTGCGCGGCGCTCTGCTTCGCCGTGGGACCGCCGGCACGCTCCGGAACTTCGTGATCCAGGGCTTCAAGAACGTGGGTCTCGAGGTGAACGGCACGTCGACTCTCAATCAGGCAAGCCAGGGCAACCTGAGGTTCAGCAATGCGGTCATCTTCAACACGGGCGCCAACGGAACAACCTACGCGCCTGCGACCACCCTCGCTCTTGTCACCAACAACACGTTTTCGAACGTGCGCCTCGGCGAGAACCCGGGCATCGGCGACAGCCCCCACCACCCCAACCCCGGGTGGCAGCCGCCGCCGGCCACCAGCCTCGCCGGGGGTCAGCTCACCCCAGCGCTACCTCCGAATGACGGTTTCTTCCAGGTGACGTCCTACATCGGCGGCGTTCCCCCGGCGCCCGCCGACGACTGGACCCGCGGTTGGACCTCGTACCCTCAGCGTTGAGATTTCCCGTCTCAATGGACCCCTCCAGAAGTGGAGGGGTTCGTTTTTTGGGCCCCTTGTGCCTCGCGGTCCTGCTGGCATTCTCCGTTCATTGTGGCTGGCTCTCGTTGCCTGAAGAGTTGCGCCTCGCTCCCACGCTCGAATCCCCAAGCGCAGTGGCGAGCGCAGTCGTCGAAGGCCTGCGGTCAGGCGATCTGAATCGGCTCCGACAACTGGCACTCACTGAGAATGAGTTCCACATGCTGGTCTGGCCAAAGCTCCCGGCCAGCCGTCCGGAGCGCAACGTGCCATGGGACTACGCGTGGAACGACCTCGCCACCAAGAGCGACGCCAACCTGCGCGCGCGTCTGTCCGGCTGGCAGGATCGCGGCTACACCGTGGTCACCGTGGCGTTCTCCGGAGGTGTCACCGACTACGGCGCCTTTCGCGTTCACCGGGATTCGGTGCTGACTCTTCGGGATGGCGAGGGGAACGTGAGCAACGGGCGCCTTCTTGGCTCGATGATCGAACAGGCGGGTCGGTTCAAGGTCTTCTCGTACGTCGTGGACTGACCCCTCGCCCTCGATGGGTGTGTTATCGTTTATCGTCGATAAACGATATGAAGCGTCGCCCCCTGCCCCCTGCCTCCTGCTCGCCCGAGGATCCGGCTGCGCTCGAGCCGGTGGCGGGCCGGACGCAAGGGCCCCAGGCTGAGGCGGATCTGGCGGCGTTCGCCAAGGCGGTCAGCCATCCCATCCGGGTGAAGATCCTGCGCTTGCTGTCGCGCAAAGACGCTCACCAGTGCAGTCACATCGTTGATGAACTCCCGCTGGCCCAGTCCACAGTCTCGGAGCACCTCCGCATCCTGAGGAGCGCGGGCCTGATCAAGGCAAACGAGAAGGGTCCGCGGGTCGCGTACTGCATCGTGCCCGCGGCGTTGAAGCGGTTCAAGGCGCTGCTGAACGGAGTCTGACCATGTCGACACCCGCGCCCGCAAAGCGACTCGAAATCTTCGAGAGATACCTGAGTCTCTGGGTGGGGCTCTGCATGGTGGTGGGTGTCCTGCTCGGTCGCGCGGCGCCCGGAATGATGGACACGCTCCGGGGTCTCGAGTTCGGTGAAGGCAGCCAGATCAACATCCCGATCGCCATCCTCATCTGGCTGATGATCACGCCCATGATGATGAAGGTCGACTTCGGCGCGATCCGACAGGTCGGCCGACGGCCCCGGGGACTCTTCATCACGCTCTTCGTGAACTGGCTGGTCAAGCCCTTCTCCATGGCCGCTCTGGCCTGGCTCTTCTTCAAGGTCGTCTTCAGCGCGTGGATTCCCCCTACGGATGCCGATCAGTACATCGCCGGCTGCATCATCCTGGCCGCCGCGCCCTGCACCGCGATGGTGTTCGTCTGGAGCTACCTCTCGGACGGAGATCCCGCCTACACCCTGGTGCAGGTGTCGGTGAACGACCTCATCATGCTCGTCCTTTTCGCGCCCATCGTGCGCTTTCTGGTAAGCGGAGCATCTTCCCTGGAAGTGCCCTTCACGGTGCTGCTCTACTCCGTGATCGTTTTCATCGTTATTCCCCTTGCCGCGGGCATGGCTCTTCGGCAGGGCTTCATCCGAACCCGCGGAGCCGAGTGGTTCGAGAAGGTGCTGCTGCCAAGGTTTGCCCCCGTCAGCATGATCGCCCTTCTGGCCACCCTGGTCCTGATCTTCGCCTTCCAGGCCGGGAACATCCTCACCAAGCCCGTTCACGTGGCGCTCATCGCCGTGCCCATCCTGATTCAGGTGTACTTCAACTCTTCGCTCACCTACGGCCTCATGCGCTACTTCAAGGTCGAGTACGCAGTGGCGGCGCCCGGGGCGCTGATCGGCGCGAGTAACTTCTTCGAACTGGCCGTCGCCACCGCGATCGCCCTGTTCGGTCCCGAATCCGGCGCGGCTCTCGCGACCGTGGTCGGAGTCTTGATCGAAGTGCCGGTGATGTTGTCCGTGTGCGCCGTCTGCACCCGCACGCGTCACTGGTTCCCGGCGCCCCAGGGCGCCACCTAAAGAGGAGGAAATCATGACCTACGTCACTGCTTTCCGTAGTGTTCCCCCGCCCATCATCGGCATGGTGAGCGTCATCAACGACCGCCAATTCAACGTGCTCGAGGACAGCCTCGACTGGCTGGAAACCACCGGAGCCCTCGTCGAACGCTTCGATCCGGCGGTTGCGCCAGATGAAGTCGCGCGGCGACAGCAGGTCAAGCAGCTCCTCGCGAGGGGCGATGCTTCCCTGCCTCTCATCCTGGTCGACGATGTCGTGGTCCTGCAAGGCGAGTATCCCTCGCGCGCCCGCCTCGCCCACGCCGTCGGTTCCGCCGGCCACCACGGGCGACAAAACGATCGTTCCGCCGCCTGACCACCGTCACCGACGTCCGGATTGTCTTCGAAAAGGAGCCCTTCATGAAGAGTGTCGTCTTCGCGTGCGTTCACAACGCCGGCCGTTCCCAGATGGCGGCGGCCTGGTTCAATCGCATCGCCGATCCGGCGAAGGCGCGCGCCATCTCTGCCGGCACCGAGCCCTCGAACCGCGTGCACCCCGTCGTGGTCGAGGCCATGAACGAGAAAGGCATCGATCTCTCGAAGGCCGAGCCGCAGAAGCTGACCGCGGAGCTGGCGAAGGAAGCCGCCTTCCTGGTCACCATGGGGTGCGGCGAGAGTTGTCCCTACGTTCCGGGCGTCCCTATCCTCGACTGGCCGCTTCCGGATCCCAAGGGGCAGGGCATTGAGCCGGTTCGCGTGATCCGAGACGACGTTGAGGCCCGGGTGCGCGCCTTCGTCGCCGAGAACCACTGGGACTAGGGACCCCCTTCTGGACGGGGGGTGCGCCAGCGCACCGAGACGCAGCTCAACTCCGGCGCAGACTTCAGTTCGCGTTTTCGACACCCGAAGGGACCCATCGACCATGAACAAGACACTCGCAGTATTCCTCGGCGGCGCCGTACTCCTCGTTGCCGCAGCGCCGAGCCAGGCCACCATGAAGATCCAGAAGGAAGCCAAGGCGGCGGGCTTCAAGGCGACAAACTGCCTCTACTGCCACAACGAGAAGCTGCCCGTGAAGGGCAAGGTCACGCAGAACGAGCGGGGCGCCTACCTGATCAAGGAGAAGGAGACCCGAAAGCCGAAGGACGTCGACGTCGCGTGGCTCAAGGACTTCGTCGAACCGAAGGCCGAGACGAAGAAGTAGGAGCGCCTATTGGGGCCGCTTGCCAATGGCCCAAAGGCCAACAAGCGCGGTGAAGATGGTCACCAGGATGACCACGATCCAGAACCCGAGTTCGTAGGCTGCGAAGGGGATCCCGCCGACATTCATCCCGAAGAGGCTTCCGATGACGTTGAAGGGGAGAGCCAGAACCGTGACCACGGTCAGCACGAACAGTGTGCGGTTGCTGCGCTCGCCGACGAGGGCGCTCAACTCCTCCTGGAGGATCTTGACCCTTTCCCCAAGCGCCGCGGAGTCGGCGACCGCGGCTGAGAATTCTTCGGCGGCCTGACGCAGGTCCTGCTGGTCCTGCTCGCCCAGCCAGCCCGGTGGCCGATTGAGCAGCCGGAAAAGAGCCGCTGGTTCGGGAGCCAGCAACCGCTGCAGTCTCACCAGAACCCGGCGCAGAGCCCCCAGTCTCGCGCGACTCGATCCCACACGATCCGCGAGAATCCCGTCTTCGACCGCGTTCACGCGTGCCGTGGCGTCGCGCACGATCTGGACCATCACGTCGGCCTGATCACGGAGGAGGTGGGCCAGGAGTTCGGCGGTGGAGCGAAACACTTCCGCCTGCCGCACCGACTCGCGCAATCGATCGATGGATCGCAAGGGCTTCGAGCGCGCGCTGACCATCAGGCGGCGGTCGACGCACAGGCTCACCGTGGATGCCTGGGATGCGTCGAAGTCGAAGTCGAAAAGAACGTCGTTGATGACCACCACCAGCCACTCCCCGGACTGATCGATCCGGGTCGAGGTCGCGGCCTCGGGCAGTGACTCATGGAAGGCTTCCGGAAGGCTGAGGTGCTGCTGCATCCAGCGGTTCGCCGCCGTGTTCGAGACGTTGAAGTGCAGCCAGAGGAAGGAGCCGGCCGCGCGTCGTTAGGACTGACAAATTCGTCGCATCGCTTCCTTCTCCC
>JANNJB010000397.1:0-7289 GCA_031405615.1 Vicinamibacteria bacterium
CAGGAGTCGCCGAGCTGGCGCAGCAGGATGCGCTCGCCGGCAAGGGCCCATAGACCGCCGTCGGGGGCGCGCGCGAAACGCTTCACGCCCAGTTCCGCCGCCGCGGGCGGGAGCGTGACCGGTTCGAAGCGTTCACCCTCGAGGCGGAACATCCCGCTCGCCGTGCCGACCACCAGTGCGCCGGAGGATTCCTCGGCGATCGCCGAAATCGCGGCGCGGGAAAGGCCCTGCTCGGGACCGAAGGTCTTGATGGTGGGGCCGCCGAGCTGGGCGAGGCCCGCGGTGGTCCCCGCCCAGAGCGCGCCGTAGCGGTCCTGGTGGAGGCTCAGGACCTGGACCGCGGGAAGCCCTTCGCGCAGCGAAAAATTAGCGTCCGGCACCACGAACTCGAGTCTGGCGGCCAGCAGTACGACGCTCGCAATACTCGTGAACATGGCGGCCTCAGTCTAACGAGTTCCCTCCTCGCCGATAATGCACGTCCCATGCCGAAATCGCCGCCCAAGGTCGTGGCGCCGCCACCCATCGAGGCCCGTCAGCCTATGGTCGGCTGGTTCGATCCCGGCCCTCTTCTGGCCACTGGCATCGACGTATTGATCTCGACCCTTTTCGGCCGGCATTCGGACTACCGGCTGCTCGAAGCCCTGGCCGCGGGCGGCAGCGACGAACTCTACGACTACACGCGCAGCGAGGACGGCGAGCGGGATCGCGAGGAGTTCTGGCTCGACTACATGGCCGACACCGGCGACGGCTGGAATTCGACCTACGCTCTGGCCTACTGGATCTCGCGGCCGAACCTCGTGCTGCCCACGTCCTACGGCGCCCGCTTCGACACCCGCGCCGGGGACGTCCTCCTCTTCGGGGGCGATCAGGTCTATCCCGCGGCCTCGCACCGCGGCTACATCGATCGGCTCGCCAGGCCCTTCGAGACCGCGCGGAACTACTCCCCGGAGCCCGTGCCGCATCTGTTCGCGATCCCCGGCAACCACGACTGGTACGACTCGCTCGTGTCCTTCTCGCGGCTCTTCTGCACCGGGCGCTGGTTCCAGGGTTGGCGGACGAGGCAGAAGAGAAGCTACTTCGCGCTCAAACTCCCCCATCGCGTGTGGCTGATCGGCGCCGATGTGCAGCTTGGATCCGACATCGACGCCTTGCAGATTCAGTACTTCAAGAAGGTCTCCACACAGATGGAGACGGGCGACCGGATTCTCATCTGCACCGCCGAACCGCACTGGGTTTTCGCCAACGCGTACCAGGATCTCGATCCCGAGTACAACGAGAACAACCTCCGGTACTTCGAAAACGTCCTCGAGCGGAAAGGCGCGTCGATCGTGGCCTACATCGCAGGCGACCTGCATCACTACCGCCGGCACTCGAACGCCGATGGCGCGCAGAAGATAACCGCGGGCGGAGGCGGCGCCTTCCTCCATCCCACCCACGCGCCGGAGGCGTCGAAACTCGACGGTGGCTTCGACCTGCGCTGCGCGTACCCCACAGAAACCACATCGCGACGCCTGGCCTGGCGGAACCTGGTCTTCCCTTTCATCAATCCGCGCTTTGGTCTCGCGATGGGATCGCTCTACGGTCTGCTCGGCTACTTCTGGAATCAGGGCCTGGGCGCGCTGCTCGGCCCGCTGATCCTCGTCCTCGGTTTCATCCTCTTCACCGACACGCATTCGGTCTGGTACCGACGTCTCGCCGGGACCGCGCACGGTCTCGCCCACGCGGGGGCGGCGTGGGTCCTTCTGACGTTGATCCGCGCCCTGGCCGCGGTGCTGCAGGTCACTCACCCCATCGCCTTCGAGGCGTTCAGCGGAATTCTGATGTTCGCGTCGGGGGCGCTCGTCGGCTCGTTCCTGATGGGCGTCTATCTGCTGATATCACTCAACGTTTTCGGACGCCACTCGAACGAAGCGTTCTCGTCCCTGCGAATCGAGGATTTCAAGAACTTCCTGCGCCTCCACATCGCGAAGGACGGCACGCTCACGATCTTTCCGATCGGCATCGAACGGGTGCCGCGGAAGTGGAAGCCCACCGGAGCAACGTCGGTGTTCGAACCCCAACTCGAGCCGGACGATCCGTCCGCGACGGCCCCGCACCTCATCGAACCCCCGGTGGTGGTCCAGAAGCCGCAGACCGCCTTCTGAAGCGTCACGAACGTGAACGTTCATTCCGTCATTGCGAGGAAGCTCATCAAACGAGGGCGACGAAGCAATCCTCGAACCGCGCAGTCCGTGGCCGTGAAGGTAGGTGGCGGCTCGATGGTTCGTGAACGTGGAGGCTCGCGATCCATTGTAGCGAGACCGCATCCGGCGCCAAGCGCCTTTTTCCCCACGTCACGGCGAGGGCGCATCGCCAACCTCAACTGCCGACGGCGGACCGTCGATTGCATCCCGCCGTCGCTGCGAGGAGCCATCAAACGCCTGCCGACGAAGCAAACCCGTCCCTCCACTACCAACACGTTACCGACCGCGACGCTCCGCGAACCTACACGCTGTTCGGGCATCGCCCAAATCAACGTGCCGCCCTACAATGGCTTGGAGCAGCCGAGGTGAGTAGGTTTTCTCGCCTCGCTTCACAGTTCGAGCCAGTGTTCAACGGGCTAGAGAGACAGCAAAGTGCACAACGATGGATTCGGGCCGGGCGTAGACGCTTCAACGCCGGGACCCCGCGAAGCGCCAGCGGCCAGAAGGTGGGTCGTTCTGCTCCTGTTCGGTGCCTGTATCGTCGCTGGCTCATGCGGTCCGCCCCAGGCCTCGCTTCGCCTTGCGGCAGCCCCACAGCCGCTGCCCGTGAACCTGGTCAGGCCCTGTGCGGGTGTGTTCGCCATGTTCCCCTGCTCCGCCGCCAACTACCTCGAAGCGAAGTGGACGCTTTCGGTCTCGAGTACGAACGACGTGGGCGGCCGCGCCGCCATCGAGGTCCAGGTTGTCGATGCTGCAACTGGGCAACCCTTGCCGGATCCACGCGGTAGCGTTTCAGGCCAGGAGGAGGTTGTACTCGCTCCCAGCACGACCGTGACGGTCCCTCTTGAGTGGAAGCGACTGGTCTCTGACGCCGGACCAGGGCGCATCCCGCCGCTACAACTCGCCTTTGTTGTTTCCATCCAGTTCACAGACACCAGGGGTAATCGTGTTTTCGAAACTGTGACGGTGCTCGAAGCGTTGCCGCGGCCCTGGCAAATCTTCTAGCCGTTGGTGGTGGGAGGCGTTGTGAACAACAAATAGCCGTCGAACAACGCGCTGCAACTGACAATGTCCGCGCAGGCGGCCCCGGGCCCTCGCCGCTCAATTCAGTGTGGGGCAGGCTGGGGACCCTTTGGCGTCTACAATTCTCGATCCAGATCACGCCGTCGACGAGACGCGGCTCCTCACTATTGGCCGGTCGACTGCGGGTCGGCTGATCGTGGTTTCACACACCGAACGGGAAGAGGAAGTTCGAATCATCAGCGCGAGGTCGGGGACTCGAGGAGAGAAAAAGAGATATGAGCAAGATTCACTACGTATCTTCGATCTTCCCAAATGCGGTAGCGGTCAACGAGGCATTGAGAGGCCTCGCAGCAATAGCAAGGAAGGTCCCCGCGCTGCCCAACCATGGGTTGCACCAGACAAAGCGCGCGAGGAGGCTGTCGCGTCTCGTAGTCGGCCGGGCGTCGAGGCATGCCTTGCAGGTGAGGGCCGGTGTTCAGCCGACTCGCCCCGGGGCGATGTGAGGCGGGGAACCACTAGTTGAACGATCTCCGGACAGGCGCCAGGGCGAGGGGATGGACCATTGCTTATTGGATCCTGACCGCTGCCTTCATACTGACCGCGGCGCTCAACCTTCTCCACGTGCGGGCTGGCTTTCTAACCAGCTACCTCGCAGACCTTACGTTGCCTGCCTGGCTCTACGTTCTCAGTAGAGGGCTCGTCCCGGGCCAGTCCTCCCATGTATGGCGTTGGATGCCCTGGATAGGTCGCACGCCGGAGAGTGCCGCCATCTTCTTCTTTCTGGCAAGCAGCGCAACCGAGGTGAGTCAGATCATCTGGCCTAAAGGATTCTTCGGTGGGCGCTTCGACCCGTGGGACATCGCCGCCTACGGCATCGGGCTCTTGGCCTGCTACCTCTGCGACAAATTCTGGGGACCTCAGGCTCCAAAGCGGCGGGCGTCCCCGGTGAGAGACCCATGAAGGACCTCCTACTGCGCCTCCAGCACTCATTCAGGCATCATGGCCTTCGCATGGACGTCTGACAATGGCCTACTTCCTGATTCTCCCCGCCTTCCTGCTTTACGCGGCCGTCTGCCTGTGCGCCATCGGCATTGCGAGCGTGGTGGAGAGCCTCAGACCCCACCGGCCCGTACTCGCAAGCGTTTTCGGGTGGTCTTCGTTCGGGTTCCTGGTGGCGAATCTCCTCTACGCTATTGTGAGAGAGAGTCTCGTCGCGGTGGGGCCGTCTCTCACCTCCTCGAGCGCCACGCTCACGACGGCCGTGGGCGTTGCTTTCGTCGTCGTGATTCCATTCGCCGCCTCGATCGTCGGGCTTATCGGCGGAGGGATCTACGGATTTCGAAGAGCTGCTCTCCACTCCCGCGGCGGGTCAGCCTAGTCACTTTCTTCGCAAAGAAGGGGGCGAGGTTACGGAGCGCTGAGCGTGGGAAGCGAGTTGATCTCGGCGCCCGCACGGTTCCCCGCCACGCGCAGTTCGTAGAGGGACTGAAGGTTCAGCCAGAACTGCGGGCTGTTTCCGAAGAAGTGACCGAGCCGCAAGGCGGTGTCGCCGGTGACGCTCCGCTGTCCCTTGATAATCGAGGTCACCCGGTTCGTCGGAACCGCGAGTCGGCGAGCGAGTTCTCCTGCGCTCATGTCGAGCGCTATCAATTGTTCCGCGAGGTGTTCTCCCGGATGTATGGGTGTGCGTGCCATTGCGTCCTCTTCCAGTGATAGTCCACGATCTCGAAGTCCCGCCATTAGAGCAGAGCTGCGCGGACCGTTATAGGCTCCTCCCACCTTCGCGCACGTCGCTGCGAACCATCGGGAGATCCTCATGACCAGGCCCGTTCTTCTCGCCGCCCTTTCCTCGGCCGTGCTCGCGCTCGCGACGCCGGCTATGGCGCAAGGCGACCTCCGCGCGGACATCGAGGCGGATTACAAGGCGAACCTCGCGTCGCTCTTCGATCATTTCCATCGCAACCCCGAGCTTTCGCATCGCGAATTCAAGACCGCCGAGCGGCTCGCGAAGGAGATCCGGGCGCTTGGCTTCGAGGTGACCGAGAAGGTCGGCGGCACCGGTGTTGTCGCCGTCATGAAGAACGGCGCCGGGCCGACCGTGATGATCCGGGCCGACATGGACGGGCTTCCGATCAGGGAGGACTCCGGCCTCACCAACGCCGCGACGGTGACTCAGGAAGATATCGACGGCGTGGTGAAGCCGGTGATGCACGCCTGCGGCCACGACACCCACATCACGGCACTCGTGGGGACAGCGCGGGCTCTGGCCGCACGCAAGGGCCAGTGGAAGGGAACGCTTGTCCTCATCGCTCAGCCGGCCGAGGAACGCATTTCCGGAGCGCGCGACATGATGAACGACGGGCTCTACACCCGCTTCCCCAAACCCGACTACGCGATCGCCTTCCACGTCGCGGCTGACCGGCCTGCGGGAAAGATCGAGGTTCCTCTGCTCGCGGGTTCGAGTTCCGACAGCGTCGACATCGTCGTGCGCGGAGTCGGCACGCACGGGGCCTCGCCGAACAAGGGAATCGATCCCGTATTGGTCGCCGCGCAGATCGTCGTATCCCTGCAGTCGGTGGTCTCGCGGTCGATCGATCCGCTCCAGCCCGGCGTCATTACGGTCGGCTCGATCCGGGGCGGGTCGAAGCACAACATCATCGGCGACCGGGTCGACATGCAGTTGACCGTGCGCTCGAACGACCCTGCGGTCCGCCTGCTGCTGCTGGACGGCATCGATCGCGTGGCCAGGGGCGTGGCCATTTCGATGGGCGTGCCGGAGAAGCTGATGCCGCAGGTCATCCGGTCCAAGACGGAATCGACGCCGCCCACTGTGAATCACGCGCCCACCGTCGACATCGTGAAGGGCGCGTTGACGCGGCACTTCGGGGCCGACCGCATCATCGCCCCGCCGCCCGAAGGCATGGGGGCTGAAGACTTCGCCTACTTCGTGACCCCGGAGTCCGGGGTCAAGGGCGTCTATTTCTCCGTGGGCGGCACAAAGGAGAAGGATCTCGCCACCGCACCCTCGCATCATTCGCCCTTTTTCAAGATCGAACCCGAACCGGCGATCAAGACCGGAACCGAGGCGATGGTGGTCGCGGCGATGCGTCTGCTGAACGGCCGCTGACGCCCGCCGAGACCACCAAGAAACGCCGAGCCTCTACTGCACGCTCGGCCGCTTCGGCCTCACGCTGTACACAAACACCACCAGGGACACCGCGCCGAGAGCGAAGAGGATGTCGCCCGGGGCGCGCATCCAGCGCAGGGTCTGCATGAGGGGTGTGTCGAGGAACGCGCTGCTGCGCGCGTACCAGTAGCCGTTCTCGACACTCGCCCAGGTCTGGAGCAGGCCCACGGGAAGCAGGCTCAGGAAGCACATCGCGGCGAGGCCCACGTTCATCAACCAGAACGTGATCCCCATCCATCTGTCGCTCCAGACCACGCCGGGCGTCATGGCGCGCAGGCAGGTCAGCATCAGGCCGATGCCCAGCATTCCGTACACCCCGAACAGCGCGGCGTGACCGTGCAGCGGCGTGGTGTTGAGACCCTGCATGTAGTAAAGCGCGATGGGCGGGTTGATCATGAAACCGAGGAGCCCCGCGCCCACCATGTTCCAGAAGGCGGTGGCCACGAAATAGTAGATCGGCCAGCGATACTGCCGGGTCCAGATGGTGGCGTTTCCGCGGCGGAGGTCGTCGATCGCCGCATAGGCCACCATCACCAGCGGCACCACTTCGAGCGCACTGAACACGGAGCCCCACGCAAGGGCGACCACCGGGGTGCCGGAGAAGTACAGGTGATGGCAGGTGCCGATGATGCCGCCGGCCAGGTAGATGGTGGCCGCGAGGATCGCGGACTTCGCGGCGAGAATCGGGCTGATCAACTGCAGGCGCGCGAAGAAGAACGCGATGACCGTGGTCGCGAACACCTCGAAGAAACCTTCCACCCAGAGATGGACCACCCACCAGCGCCAGTACTCGACGATGGAAAGATGGCTGTGCTGGCCCCAGTTGAGGCCCGCGCCATAAAAGAGGCCGATGGCCGCGCTCGAGAGCACGAAGAGCCAGAGCAGGGGGCGCTGGC
>JANNJB010000398.1:0-1928 GCA_031405615.1 Vicinamibacteria bacterium
CGCCCAGATCGTGGTGCAGTCGATCAAGTCCGGCGAGCGGAAGGCGCTGCTGACCGGCGGGACGGACGGCCGCTACCTTGCAACCGGACAACTCGTGTACGGCCTCGGCGGAGTCCTGTACGCCGTGCCTTTCGACGCCAGTCGTCTGGAATTGACGGGGGTGCCCGCGCCGGTCGTCGAAGGCGTGTCGGGGAGCGGGCAGTTCTCGGGGTCCATGCACTTCAGCGTGTCGAACACCGGGTCGCTGGTCTACATACCCGGGCCCGTGAACGCGGCTTCAGCTCAGTGGGAACTGGGATTCGTCGACCGGAAGGGCGCGATCGAGCGACTCGAACTGCCCCGAGCGAGGTACGAACATCCCCGCGTGTCTCCGGACGGAAAGAGCGTGGCCGTGGACATCGACGACGGCAAGGGAAGCGATGTATGGATCTACGAGCTCTCGGGCGCCCGCGCGATAAGGCGGTTGACTTTCGGGGGCCGCGACCAGCTCCCGGTCTGGTCTCCGGACTCGCGGCGCATCGCCTTTCAGTCCGGCCGCGAAAACGATGAGGCGATCTTTCTTCAGGCCGCGGATGGCTCCGGCCAGGCCCAACGCCTGACCAGGGCCGAAGGAGGCGTTGCTCGTTCGCCGGAATCGTGGTCGCCGGACGGAACTCACCTGCTGTTCAGAGAGACAAAGGGGGCGGCGGTGTCGTTGTGGACCTACTCGTTTTCGGATGCGAAGGCCGAGCCGTTCGGCGATGTGCGGTCGACCGAGCCCACCAACGCGGTGTACTCGCCGGACGGCCGCTGGGTGGCGTACACCTCCACCGAGGGCGGGCGACGCCTCTTCGTGCAGCCGTTCCCCGCGACCGGCGCAAGGTACGAGATCGCGACCGAGGCGATCTATCCCGTCTGGTCCGCGGACGGCAAGGAGGTGCTCTGGACCGGCGCCGCGGTGACGGTTTCGACGAAGCCGAGCTTCACGTTTGGCAATCCCATGCAGCGGCCAGTCGCCGGGCTTCGGATGCCCGGGCCGGCGTTGCCCAGGAGTTGGGACATCACATCGGACGGGAGGTTCATCGGCACCCTCAGCCCCGTGGCGAACCCCGATGCGCGGGTCGCTGCCTCGTTCCAGGTCGTCCTCAACTGGCTCGAGGAACTGAAGGCCCGCATGACCACGAAGCCCTGATCGTAGTTTCAAAACGGGGCGCCGCCCTCCTCCCCTGAAAATCCCCCGGGTTTCCCCCGGGGTTCCCCGGACTTCGCGGCGCGCCGAATCCGATACTCCTTTGCATGGCGCGAGAGCGGGCCCGGCAATCACGCCGGCCCCGACGGGATCTCGACCACTAGCATGGGAGAAAGCAATGAACGAAGGAATGACAAGGCCCGGGTTGGGAGCCACGTCTGGATTCGCCCTCGCGATCGGTCTTCTGGCCCTCGCACAAATGGCGGCGGCCCAGTCCGTACCGGCCTCGAGGATCCTGCTGATCGATGTAGCCAGTCTGGTGAACTACAACCACGACACGTTCGACATTCAAAAGTTCGCGACGAGCCCGGGCATCGCGCCCAACGTTCGCCAGCCCGCCTTCACCAACGGCATCGGCATCTCCGACGTCGTGGCCGTGAACGACCAGCCCGCGAAGGGACTCGCGGTGTACAAGTACGAGAAGTTCGACGCGGCTCCGGCTCAGATTCCGGGGAAGGCCATCGCGGACGTGACGCGTCTGAGTTGGATCACCGTGGCCATCGAGATCCAGGGCGCGGACGGCACGCCCCAGGGCACCATCATGGCGCAGGGTTTCGCGCAAGGCACGCCACCCCCGGGGATCGCCCGCGCTCCAGACCGTCGCCAACTGGACCATCATGGGGGGGACGGGGATCTTCGCCGGAGTCCGAGGCACGGCGGGGAACGGCGCTCCCCCGGGTCAGGCCGCGCAGAACCCTCG
>JANNJB010000399.1:0-6193 GCA_031405615.1 Vicinamibacteria bacterium
CTACGCGATCGCCGGTCTCCTGCGGGAGGGCGTTACTCCCGAGCAGGCTGCGGCCGGCCTCACGCCCATCCTTCGGGGCTTGAGTCCAGGCTCCGGCCTTTCGCCTTTAACCGTCGAGGCCCGGATCGAATCACGCCCGACCCTGCTGCGCGAGAGCAAGGACCTCGAGCCTCTCGCCGTGTCGCTCCTCTTCCTCTTTGGCATGGTGACGGTTGTGGCGGCCGCGAACCTCACGAGTCTCCACCTCGCCCGGGCGACCGCGAGGCGTCAGGATCTTTCGATCCGGGCCGCCCTCGGCGCTTCTCGCCAACGTCTCGTGCGCCATCTGATCACCGAGGGGCTCGTGGTGTCCCTCGTCGCGGCCGGAATCGCGTGGGGTCTCTCTGTGGCAAGTGTTGCCGCAGTTCAGGGCATCGTCTTCAGCATTGTGAGCGACGCGGGAATGAGCATGTTGCCGGTGGCGGTTGATGCGCGCATCGTGGCCGCGGCCCTTGCCCTCGCGTTCGTGATCGGCATCGGATGCGCCCTTGTGCCGGCGTTACAGACCACCCGCATGAATCGCAGCATCGTCTTGAAACGCGACGGTCTGTTTCTGGGCGGGATGATGAGCGCGGGCCGTCTGCGCGGCGCCCTGGTGGTGCTCCAGGTGGCGTTGAGTCTGCCGCTTCTGGTGAGTGCGGGCGTTCTTGTCCGCAGTGCGGAGAACGCGACCCGGGCCGACGTCGGATACCGTCTCGCCGGTCTGATCGATCTTCGGGCTGAGCCGCCTTCCGTGCGACTCGTGGAACGCCTTCGCAACCACCCGGGGGTCGCGTCGATTTCGGCGGTCGCGCAGACTCCGCTCTCCGGCGACATCGCGCGCGTCTCCGTTCGCTACGACGGGAGCGAGGCGATCTTCGGAACCAACGCGGTCGATGAACACTTCTTCATGACACTTGGGATCGAAGTACGGCAAGGACGGAACTTTCTTCCCCACGAGACGGCGAGCCGGGCTCCGGTAATCGTGATCAGTGAGGCCACGGCGAAGCGGCTCTGGCCCGGACAGAATCCGGCGGGCCGCGTGTTGGACCTTGGCGACGGGAAGACCCCCGAGAGTTATCGCTCGCATGAGGTCGTGGGCGTCGCGGGCGATGTGGTGAGCGGCTTCTTCTTCCGCGGCAAGGACACAAGTGCGGTCTACCGCCCTGCGAGCCTCGAGAGCGGGGCTGCGCTCGAACTTCTGATGCGTCTCGACGATGCGGAAGCCGAATCGCTCGGCGCGCTCAAAACCACGTGCCAGGAGATCGCCTCTTTCTGCGATCCCTACACTTTCGAAAAGATGCTCGTCATGCAGCGCGTTCCGTTCGCAGTCGCGAGCCTCATCGCATCGAGCCTGGGCGTCCTGGCGCTTGGTCTTGCCTGTCTCGGCCTTCACGGCCTCGTTCGTTTCGCGGCGGTCCAGCGCGCCCGCGAATTCGGCGTGCGCCTTGCGCTTGGATCGACCCGTCGCCAGATCCTGCGGAGCGTCCTCGGCGAGTCGCTTCGTCGCGTCGGTCTTGGGATCGTCGTGGGGTTGCCCGGGTGCCTCGCCCTCTCCGCCTTCGTTGCGTCGCGGATCCGGCACCGTGTTCTCGAGACCTTCGATCCCACAGCCTACTTTCTCGTTCCGGTGATGCTCCTTGTCTCAGCCCTGCTCGCGAGCCTGATGCCGGCGCTGCGCGCCGCGGCCACCGACCCGATCAAGGCTTTGCGGGAAGAGTGACCGCCGCGACCGCTCTCAGCACGAGTTCGGCCTTCTTCTCATCGACCTTGTAGTTATCGCCGTTACGAAGTTTCAGTCGATGGGGCAGGCCCATCGGCGAAACACCGGTGAGGCCGCTCAGAATGGTCGCGGCGGCCGCGTAGGTTCCGAGGCGCGAGGGGTGGAGGTTGTCCGGGCTGTAGAGGCCAAGACCGGAATCGAGTTGCCACGACGCGAGCCAGGCCTCGCCGACGGGCAGGAGCACTCCCTTCGCATCCTCGTTCGCGAGGCGATACGACTCGATGACCTGGGGGAAGAATCCGCGTCGGGAGCGATCAGGCCAGACCATGTAGAGCGCGGGAAGGGCGCCCGCGCTCCGTATCTCCTCGGCGAAACGGTTTGCCCACTCGCGCAGATTCGCGCGGCTCTCAGGTAACGACGAGGGCCCCTGCTGGAGCACCACCCACCTGAAGCCGCCCGTGCGCATGATCCCGCGGATCCGGTCACCCCAATGGTCCTCGAGGGATGCGTCCGCGCGCGTCACCATCTCGGAGGAAAGCGAGAGGCCCTTCGCGGCGGCCATCGCTTCGACGAGCAGAGGCAGGTCGTTCCAGTAGGTGAGACTGTTGCCGATGAAGAGCACCCGCGTGGGAGGCTCTGCGGCGGCGCGTCCCGCGAGGAGCAGCGCGATTCCAAGCGCGGCGGCGAGGACTCGCCGGCGCCGGCGAAGAGGGAAAAGCATGTCCGATGTTACGCACCGAATAAGATCCTCGGGCTTTCATGAACGCTCCAACCGATGCGTCTCCGCCCTTCCGTATCCTGTTCGTGTGTTCGGGCAACATCTGCCGTTCGCCGCTGGCCGAAGCGATGTTCAAAGCCCTCGCTCGTGAAGCCGGCCTCACCTCGCGCTTTGCTGTGGACTCGGCGGGCACGCATGGTCTTCACGAGGGTGACCAGGCCGATCCGCGAACGCGGCGCGTGGGCCGGAAACACGGCCTCGACGTCGACTCGATCGCGCGCCCGGTGACCGACGACGACTTCGACAAGTTCGATCTCATCATCGCGATGGACCGCGGCCACCGCCGCGAACTCCTCGGCCGGGCGGGTCCGGGCCGCAGCGCGGCGATCAAGCTCATGCGGGAGTTCGATCCGAGCACCCGCGATCAGGACGTGCCGGATCCCTACTACGGTGGCGAAGCGGGCTTCGACCAGATGCACTCGATTCTCGATCCGGCCTGCCGCGGTCTTCTCCAGTCGCTGCGGGCGGCCCGTGTCGACGCCGCGGTAACCTTGAAGGAAGGCTAGCGATCACCGACGCGCGCTGCCTCCCTCGATGGCGCGAAGGCCGAGGAGCAGCAAGAACGAGTCATGATGCATCAGGAACGGGCTTGCCCCTATGGCAGGTAAGGCAGGTCACCTTCGGGGTTTTTCCGTAATCACGCCCGGTGATCGATGGAAGAATCTCTTTGTTGATCCTCACACGCATCGTCCACATTCCTCTGGCTATGTCTTTCGTCGGGAGCGAATCTGATTCCCATTTACCTATTTCATGGCAATAGGAACAACTCACCCCTAATTCCTTACCCCAGCCCCAATTCATCATCCACAGAAAATGTTCAGCAGACACGGAACTTTGCCCCTTGATGACCTTCACGTTCTTAAACACAGAATCGGCGGGTAGTTTCTCTTTACCCTTGATTGCAGCCATAACTTCATTCATGAATTTCGCCCGGTCTCGTTCAAGACTATCTTCCTGGCTCGTGTTACCAATTGCGGCATAGTTCGCATGACCGGTGGTCAGCCCACAAAGGGTAACCGCCATCGTTAACATTGCCAGTACAGGCGAAAGTCTCATTGGCTCTCCAGTTCGACGAGTCGAAACAAACGGTAGTTGGAGCGATCGGTCCGACCTTTGCGGGGACTTCACCGGCAAGTGTGGCACATGAAACAGCAGCGGGTGTCATCGATTTCCGGACTGCGTTCAATTTCATGATCGCCATGTTCCTTGACATGAGGGGAACGCTTCCTTACATCTCGTGACGGGGAAGCGCAGGCTCCGTCGTCGACGTGCGGGCCCGCGCCAACTTCCTTCAGGCCGATTTCTTCATCGCCGGCGCGCTTCGGCTCCGATGCGCTTTTCTCGCACGAAGAGGAACGGTGCAGTTTCGACGCTTTCCTGAGGCCGTCCCAACCCCCATGCGATACTCCAGTTGGGTTGGATCGAGTGACTCTCGGCCGCGGACCAGATTTCCCGCAAGCCCTGGAAGGATCGCACCTATGAAAAGATTGTTCTTGCCCTTTGCGGCTGTCACTCTTGTTGCCCTCGCCACCTTCACGGCGGCGCAGACGAAGCCGGCCCCCGTCTATTTCTTCAATCCACATTGGAGCCCCGACGGCAAGACGATTGTTTTTGAGTCGACCCGAGAGGGCAAATCAGCCATCTACACAATCGGCGTAGGGGGCGACCAACTGCGGAAATTGACCAGCGGCCAGGCCACCGACGGGCAGCCCCGCTGGTCGCGTGACGGCAAGATGATTGTCTTCTACTCCGAGAGGGATGGTCATTTGCAGTTGTATCTGATGAACGCGGATGGATCTGATCAGCGGAAGTTGACCGATGGGCAAGACCTGGACTATCTCCCCGACTTTTCACCCCGCGGGGATTCGGTTGTTTTCCAATCTCGAAAGGAGCGCGCGGGAATTGCTCACGACCTCTACCGGATCGGGGTGGACGGAAGAACTCGAACGCGTTTGACCGACGAGAAGAACGGCTACACCAGCCCTAAGTGGTCACCCGATGGGAAGAAGATCCTCTTTGAGCGAGCCATCGTCACCAAGAAGTTCTATCGGGATTTGTCCAGGGAAGAGATGGGGCAAATGAAGAGCTCGACTGAGATCTGCGTCATGAACTCGGACGGCACGAACCAGAAGAACCTCACCAATAACGAGGTGGAAGATTCGACGCCGCAGTGGTCGAGAAACGGAAAGACCATCTACTTCATGTCCAGGCGAGATGGCTCGTTGAATGTCTACGCGATGAACGCGGATGGCGCAAACCCCCGGAAGATCGCCGACGGCGCCTCCGTGACGAATCCCTTCGTTTCACCGGATGAGAAATACGTTGCCTACACCAAAGACGTCGATGGCAAGTGGGGGCTCTACGTTCACGAGATCGGAACCGGAAAAGCACGACTGCTGATTGGGGGATAAGCGACGCGACGGAGCGTAAGCGAACGAGCGCTGTGCGCCAGTCCATTCGCGCGCCCGCCGGGCGCGCCTGACGCCGCCTCTGAGGGGCTGCGGACGGGCCAAACCCCGCTGTGCGCGAGGCTCCGCCCCACGGTGGAATTCGCGGCTTTCCGTCTGCTTCCTACGCTGCCTCGTCGCCTCTGCCGTGGCCCTCGTCACTGAGCGCCTGTCGCCGGAGCACCTGGCTCTCCCAGTTGGGTGGAGCGCGGGGCGGCGAGCGTCCGGGCACTTCGGTCAGCTCACCCGCGGCAGCCAGATAGCGGGCGATGTTCATGGGGTTCTTCACCACCGCGATCAGCCTCATCCGCCCTTGGCAACCGGGGCAATTTGAGAACGTCCAAAGCGAACGTGCGCTGTAGAGGTTCAGCCCATGGGCGATAGCCGTTCTTGCGTACCCTCTTCTCTGGCTCTTCACTCACCGCGTCCGATGGTGTGGGCGGGGTGACGCGCGAGCGTCATGGACTCGCCGCGGCGAGTACCCCCGCGTAGTGGATAGTGTGGAATCAGGGTGGCGGCACGCTGGTCGCGAGCCGGCAGACGAGCGATAGCGGATCCATGTCGACCGCGACCGTTCCATCCGCGTACGCCTTCTTCGGTGTGGTGCGAACGAGGCCGTCGGGGCGGTGCCCCCACCCGAAAGCTGGGTGCAGGCGCCGGTGCTTCCGTACGCAGGGAACGCGGCAAGCAATCGGAACAAGCTACGTGCGTTTCCCGCTGGAGCCCGAGTGAAACCGCCATCTTGTGCAAGGATGTTCAAGTTGCGCCAGAAATGTTCAAGACGCTCGGCTGAGCTTGACTCAGACTATATTCATGGGTATGCGCCCGATCGGCCTAGCGACTGTGCTCGGCATGGCCGGGCTTGCCTGTAGCACGCCGACATCAGGTGGCCTTCCGGGTAAACCAGCGGTCGTCGAATCGCCCGGCGGGGCTCTCGCCGCCAATCTGGTCTACAGCCCCACGCTCGGGCGCGTCCTGGCGCTCGTGGGATCCGCGGAGCCGATCAGCTCCGCGCACGACACGATTGCCGTCTGGAGTTGGGACGGAAGCCGCTGGCAGCGAATGCCAGGGTCGGGGCCGCTGATGCGTCGACTCGCCGCCGCTGACTACGACGTTTCACGCCGGCGGCTGATCCTCCACGGAGGCCTGAGGAATGAGCCGTCGTTGCATTCCCTCGACGAGCTCTGGGAATGGGACGGCGAGAGATGGAGCCGACGCGATCCAACG
>JANNJB010000400.1:0-9092 GCA_031405615.1 Vicinamibacteria bacterium
GAATGCCGGCGGACTTTCGCCGCGGGCTGCCAGGGGCGGCCGTTTTTTCTGGTCAGCCGATGGTGTGGACCTTCAGCAGATTCGTGGCCCCGGCGGTGTGGCTTTGCCCGGCCAGGATGATGACCCGGTCGCCGGTCGCGATGAGTCCGGCGGAGCGCAGGGCCTGTTCGCCCGCGAGGAGCAGGCCCTCGGTGTCGCTGACGGCGGGAAGGAGGATGGGGATCACGCCCCACTGGAGGGCGAGGCGGCGGTGTACTTTTTCGGACGGCGTGATTCCGGCGATCCGGGCCCGGGGCCGGAAGCCTGAAACGTGGCGTGCGGTGGAGCCGGTCTCCGTGAAAGCCAGGATCCAGGGCGATTGGAGTTCGAGGGCCACGAGCGAAGCCACGCGGGCCAGGGCGCGCCCCACCGCCGAGCCCGAGGAACCGGCGAGACGCACGGGACTCTGGAACTCGTCGTTCTCCTCGGTGTAGTGGGCGATCCGGGCCATGGTCTCCACGGACTCCACCGGGAAATGTCCCGAGGCGGTTTCGGCCGAGAGCATCACCGCGTCGGTCCCGTCGAGGATCGCGTTCGCCACGTCCGAGGCCTCGGCGCGCGTGGGCCGCGCCCGGTCGATCATGCTCTCGAGCATCTGGGTCGCGGTGATCACCGGTTTTCCCGCGGCGTTCGCCATCGCGATGATCCGTTTTTGAAGGGTCGGGACCTCTTCGGTCGAAAGTTCCACGCCGAGGTCGCCTCGCGCGACCATCACGCCATCCGCTTCTTCCAGGATGTTCTCGAGGTTGTTGATGGCTTCGCGCTTTTCGATCTTGGCGATCAGGGGCGCGTCCCCCCCAAGCGTCCGGATCAGATCCTTCGCTTCGCGGAGATCCTCCGGGCGGCGCACGAACGAAAGGGCCACGAAGTCGACGCCGAGCGAAAGGCCGAAGGCGAGGTCGGCGCGGTCCTTCTCGGTCAGGGCGGGAATCGACAACGACACGCCGGGCAGGTTCATGCCCTTGTTCGATTTCAATAGGCCGCCGTGGATCACTTCGCAGTTGACGCCATGCTCCGTCGTCCCCAGCACCCGAAGCTCCAGATTGCCGTCGTCGAGGAGGATGGTGTCGCCGGGCTTCACATCCCGCGGGAGCGGCTCGTACGTCGTGCCGATCCGTTCCGGCGTGCCCACCACCGTTTCGTCATTGGTGATTACCAGGGTGCGTCCCGTCTCGAGGACGATGCCCTCGGGCAACGCGACCTTGGTCGTTCGAATCTTCGGCCCGGAGAGATCCTGGAGAATCGCCACCGCGTCGCCCCGCCGCTTCGCGATGGTGCGGATCAGGTTGAACGTGCGCGCATGATCTTCGTGGGAGCCGTGGGAGAAGTTGAGCCGGAATACCGTGGCCCCCGCGGCGATGAGCTGGTCGAGAACGGCTTCGGTGGATGAGGCAGGGCCAATCGTGGCCACGATCTTGGTTCGTCGCATTGTCTTGAGCGCAAGTATCCCATCTCCAACTGAAGAGGACTCGCCCCCGGCTCCTAGACTGCAAGGTCTCGATGTCTTCCACCCTCGTCGTTCTTGTGCTCCTCGCCGCCTTTGTGGGCTACAGGTTCTTGCCCGGAAGGATCACGGGCCGGGAACGTCCGTCCTTCCGGCAGCAGAACATCTTCGCGGGCCGTCTCACCGAAGGACTGCTGCACGCCCTCATCTCGGACCGCGGTTTCCTGCGCTCCGATACGCGGATCGCCTCGGTGGAGGGTTCGGCGGTGATCCTTGACCGCGATGGGGCGTGCGGGCGACTTGTCCTCTACCCAGCCCTCGCCTTCGGCCGCGAGGCCGACCTGCCGGGTCTTCGTGCCGCGGCTTCACGTCATCAGGGCGACCGCGCCGCTACCCTGGTGGTGGTGGGAGGCGGCGAGGATTTTTCGCGGGACGCGTTTCTTGCCGCCTCTCCCATGCGCGCGCTCCACATCGACGATGCCGGCCGGCTGCGCGAGGCGAGGCGAGGTCTCAAGACCGCGGCCCCGCGGCTCGTCGTCGAAAACGCGCTCGACCGGCTCGAGACGGATCTGAAGCAGGGAGCGTTTCCCACCATCGGCTTCGACACCGCCCGCAGCCTGGTCGCCGAAGACCTGGACGGCGAGCGACGATCGACTCCAGCGTTCCGCGGCGTCGTCACGTCGGCGCTCACCGTCGCGATCCTGGTGTGCTTCGCGATCGAAATCGCGATCAGCCGCGACTCGATCCGCGGCGTCGGCGCAGCGCTCTCCGTCGTCTACCGGATGGGCGCCATTCATCAGGCCGCGGTGCTGGACGGCGAGTGGCAGCGCCTCATCGCCGCGCCCTTCCTCCACTTCGGCTTTCTCCACCTCGCCATGAACGGTTGGGCGCAATGGTCGCTCGGCGCGCCCATCGAGTTCCTCGTCGGCCCCTGGAGGTTTCTGGCCCTATGGACGGGCAGCGCCCTCGGAGCGTCGCTGACTTCGCTGATGGTGAATGGCGACAGCATCTCCGCCGGCGCTTCAGGCGCCATCTTCGGCCTGCTGGGCGCCTTCACCAGCTTCATCTTCTTTCGCAAGGACATCCTGCCCCAGCCTGTGCCCCGTCCCCTTCGCAACGGCGTCCTGGCCACCCTGCTTCTGAACGTGATGATCTCGTTCATTCCCGGGATCGACATGGCGGCGCACGCCGGCGGCTTCATCACCGGCGCGGTGCTGGCGCTGGGCGTGGTGAGGCGGGACCGGGCGGATCACGCGCGATCGCCGCGAAAGGGACCGCTGAGGCTCGCGGTGGCCGCCATGGTTCTCATGGGTGTCGGCGTCACCTCGGTTCACCAACGGGCGGACCAGACCATGAGCCTGCCGGAGATCGGAGCCGAGCGACGTATCGGTGATCTGTCGCTTCCCATTCCCACCGGGTTCATTGTTTCGGAACGGCGGCTCGACGGCCTCACGGTTCTGGAGGTCGAGGCCGGGCCGGCTTCGCCTTATTCCGTGACGTATAAGGTAACGGAGGCCCAGCCCGACGAACAGACCGCGGCGCGGACCCTTCCTTCTCTTCGTACCCAGGCGGCCCCGGCCGGGCCGTCCGACTGGATCGCGCTCTCGAGAGTGGGGGTCAGCGGCGTGCGGGGCATCGAGATCGTGGTGGTTGCCCCGTCCTCGGCCAGGGCGGAGGCCGAAAAGCTGGGCGCCGACATCGCCGAGCGCATTCGTTGAACGCCGGTCTCGGTCAGGTTCGACCGTTGCTGTTCAACGAATAGAACTTCAAAAATTTGAAGTCCACCGTTTTTTCTTCCTACTTAAGGGTTAGCATTGGGGCAGCGGGTTCAGCGCGTTCGTTCTATTGGACGGACAAGCGCGCCACCCATGGAGAAAAACCCTCAAGGTAGGAGCTTTATGACGCGATTGAAAGCACTGTTGTTCAGTTTATTGATTTTCGCATTCGGTGGACCCATTTTTGCCCAGGAGCAGGGCGGGTCCATTCAAGGTGTGGTCAAGGATGCGTCGGGAAGCGTGATCCCCGGAGCCACCGTCGAAGCCAAGGCCGCGGCCGGCTCGACATTCAGCACCACCAGCGGCTCGGATGGCGCCTTCCGTTTCCCCTCGCTCCCGGCCGGTAAGTACACGGTCACCGCCACCCTCCCGGGATTCACCACCGCCCGGTTCGAGAACGTCACTCTCTCCCTCGGCCAGACCCTCAGGACGGACTTCAGTCTCAAGGTCGGCGGGCAGACCGAGCAGGTGGAAGTCACCGCCGAAGCCCCCATCGTCGACATGAAGCAGACCGCCCGCATCACCAGCTTCCGCGACGAAGCCATCACCAAGATGCCCAAGGGCCGCGACTTCACCTCCCTCGTCACCCAGTCTCCCGGCGCCAACTCCGAGAGCAAGCTCGGCGGCATCTCCATCGACGGCGCCTCCGGCGCTGAGAACCGCTACATCATCGACGGCGCGGAAACCACCAACCTCCAGAACGGAACCTCGGGCAAGGCCCTCATCACCGACTTCGTCGACGAAGTCGAAGTGAAGTCGTCGGGTTACACCGCCGAGTACGGGGGCGCCACCGGCGGCATCATCAACGCCGTGACCAAGAGCGGAACCAACGCGTGGCGTGGCGAGGTGGGCGGATACTTCAGCTCCAACAGCTTGAGCGGCGATTCGCGTCCCGTCCTTCGCATCTCCCCGAGCAACGCGACGGCGGCGGAGTACATCACCTATCCCAAGGACGACTCCACCCGTCTCGAGCCCGGCTTCCAGATCGGTGGCCCCCTGAAGAGCGAGAAGCTCTGGTTCTTCGCCGGCTACCAGCCCGCGCTCATCGACACCGACCGCACCGTGAACCCCGCGACCTCCTCGAACACGGGTGCTGCCACCATCTCGAAGAGCCAGAAGACAACCGTGCAGTATCTGACTTCGAACATCACGGCCCAGCTCTCGCAGAAGTTCCGCGCCCGCATCGCCTACAACCGGAGCACCTCGAAGACCGAAGGGCTCCTCCCGGCACTCGGCGGCACTTCGGCGGCGACTTCGAACTTCGACGTCACCTCCACGTTCCCCAACCAGTCCATCTCGGGCAACGTTGACTACGTGCGCAGCTCCTCGCACTTCATGAGTGTCCGCGGCGGCTACTACCTTACGGACGCCAAGGACGAAGGGATCTTCCAGGGTCCCCGCTACCTCTTCAGCGTGGGCAACGTGGGCCAGGCCGGGGTGCCCGCGCAGTTCCAGCAGGCGACGGGCTACTCCACGGTTCCCACCAACAACGCGCGGCAGTTCGACAAGCAGAAGCGTCTGAGCGTGCAGTTCGACAACTCGAACTTCTTCTCCGCCAAGGGCCAGCATGCCTTCAAATTCGGCGTCCAGCTCGACCGCGTCGGTAACGAAGTCCTGAGCGGCGAGACCGGCAACCTGGTTCGCCTCCAGTGGAACCGCACGCTGGGCGGTGCGCGCGGCACCTATGGTTATTATCAGGTCCGCAGCAACGGCGTGAACGCCAAGCAGGGCTTTATCACCCAGGGCGACGTCAGCAGCAACAACATCGGCTTGTTCGTTCAGGACGCATGGTCGGTGACCGATCGCCTGACCATCAACCTGGGCCTGCGCAGCGAGCGTGAGGACGTTCCCTCCTTCACCAGCGCCGACGGCACCCTGCCCGTGGCCATCCACTTCTCCTTCAAGGAGAAGCTGGCTCCGCGCCTCGGCGCGGCGTGGGACGTCAAAGGCGATGGCAAGTGGAAGGTGGCTGCCAGCTGGGGCGTGTTCTACGACATCACCAAGCTCGAGTTGCCCCGCGGCAGCTTCGGCGGCGACAAGTGGCTCGAGTACTACTACACCCTTGACACTCCTGATTGGACCAACCTGGTTGGTGGCGCTTCCTGCCCGCCCGCCTGCCCCGGCACCCTGCTCCGCGGACCCATCGACTTCCGTCACCCGAGCAATGCTCCGGGCGAGAGCACCGTCGATCCGGACATGAAGCCCTTCAAGCTCCAGGAAGCGGTGGTCGGCATCGAGCACGAGTTCTCCTCGAAGATCTCCCTCTCAGCGCGTTACGTTCACAAACAGGTCGACACCGCGATCGAAGACGTCGGCTCCCTCGACGCTCAGGGAAACGAGATCTACACCATCGGCAACCCGGGCTTCGGCGCGGCCGCCCAGACCGGTTTCGGCCCTGCCTTCCCCAAGGCGGTCCGTGACTACGACTCCGTCGAGTTCACCTTCAACAAGCGGATGGCTGACAACTGGAGCCTGCGCGCGAGTTACCTCTGGAGCCGCCTCTACGGCAACTACTCCGGTCTCGCCCAGTCCGACGAGAACGGCCGCACCAGCCCGAACGTGGGCCGTGGTTTCGACTACCCGCTCATGGCCTTCGGTCAGGACGCGAAGCCGGTCTACGGCCTGCTTGCCACCGATCGTCCGCACCAGTTCAAGACCCAGTTCATCTATGACACGTTCGTGACCGCGGGCCTGAACTTCTACGCGGCCTCCGGCATCCCCATCACGCGTGAAGCGGCGTTCATTACCGGCAGCGGTTTCCCCATCCAGTACCTGGGCCGGAACAGCGATGGTCGCACCCCGTTTTTCACCCAGCTGGATCTGTTCCTCCAGAAGGAACTGAAGCTCTCGGGTGACAGGCGCATCGTGTTGAACGTGAACGTGCTCAACCTGCTCGATCAGGACACCGTGACCAACCGGAACCCCACGTATCTGGGCTCCGGTCAGCAGGTGAACATCAGCGAACCGGACTTCTTCAAGGGCTTCGACGCTCAGGCCCTGATCGCGGCCCAGCGACTGGTTCTGAACCCTCTGTTCCTCAAGGACAGCGAGTTCCAGGGCGCCCGCGCCATCCGCCTCGGAGCGAAGTTCATCTTCTAAGGAGCCCCACTGGTCCTTAGACCAGGCGCTTCCCGCAACGCACCGCGGGGAGCGCCTTTTTTTATTGTTCCACCCCCGGGGACGGTCACTCGGGGTGGGAACCGCCTTTGTTTTGGTACACTTTCAAGTCGAACCCCCGAAAGGAAAAAACTCACCATGAACATTGTTGAGCGCCTCGTTGGCGACGTGACCATCATCGACCTGCAGGGCAAAATCATGATTGGTGAAGGTGACGAAGCGTTGCGCGACGCCGTGACCAAGGCCATCGATTCCGGCAAGACCAAACTCGTGCTCAACCTCGCCGAGGTTCCTTACGTGGATTCGGCAGGTCTTGGCGAACTCGTGCGCTGCTACAGCACGGTGAACAAGAAGGGCGGCAAGCTGAAGCTCCTCAATCTCACCAAGAAGATCCAGGACCTGCTCGCCATCACCAAGCTCCTCACCGTCTTCGAGACGTTCGACGCGGAGGATGAGGCCGTCAAGAGCTTCGCTTGAGGTCCACGGCCCGAAGCGGCCGGAGTCCATGCTTGAAGCCAGAACCCGCGGTGTTCGCCGCGGGTTTTGTTGTTTTTGTTTAGGCTCTGGGACCATGAAGGCGTTCCTTAAAGCACTCCGCCCGCACCAGTGGACGAAGAATCTTCTCGTCTTCGCGGCGCTGCTTTTCTCCAAACACCTCTTCGAGCCGGAACCGTTCCTGCGCACGTTCCTGGCCTTCCTGGCCTTCTGCGGTCTGGCCGGCGCGGTCTATCTGTGGAACGACATCGCCGACATCGAGCAGGACCGCCTTCATCCGAAGAAGAAGCTCCGGCCCCTAGCCGCGGGCGAACTCTCGATCCGAAACGCCACCCTGGGCGCGGTGGCGCTGGTGGTGGCCGCCCTGTCGCTGTCGTTCTGGCTCGACGTGAGGCTTGGCCTGTGCGCCTCGACCTATCTTGGGATGAACCTGGGCTATTCCTTCGGCTTGAAGCACGTGGTGATCGTGGACGTGCTGACCCTCTCCCTCGGCTTTGTCCTCCGCGCCTTGGCTGGCGGCTTCGTCATCGATGTTCCCGTCACCGAATGGCTCCTCGTCCTGACCCTGCTCCTCGCCCTGTTCCTCGCCCTCGCCAAGCGGCGGCACGAGATCACTTCGCTGGGCCAGGGGGCCTCATCCCATCGCGCTATCCTTGCCGAGTACTCCCCCTACCTCATCGATCAGATGACCTCGGTGGTGACGGCGTCCGTGGTGACCGCCTACGCCTTCTACACGCTGTCCCCCGAGACGGTTTTGAAGTTCGGGACCGCGAAGCTCTCCTGGACGCTGCCCCTCGTCCTGTACGGGATCTTTCGGTATCTTTACCTCGTCCACCAGAAGGACCGGGGCGACTCGCCCACCGACATGCTTCTCACCGACCGGCCGCTCCTCGCCACCGTGGCGTTGTGGGTGGCGCTGGTGATCGCGATCGTCTACACCGCTCAAGGTGTCGCCACACCGCTCGGAGTCCCAAGATGAGTATCGAGATCGAATCCAAAGACGTCGATGTGCGCAAGATCATGTCGGAGATCCGCGAACGCATCGCGGAGAAGAAGCGGGGCCTCTACACGGAGGAGGAGATCCGCGAGATTGCCGAGCGCAAGCTCGAAGCGGTGCTCGAGGCCCGTCAGTTCAATCCCGACTTCCTGAAAGACTTCAAGACCAAGTCCGAGGTCTGGAACTACACGTTCAATCCCGAGACGATCTACAAGACGAGCCGGGGCGGCGTGGGTGGGTTTCTCGGCACCATCCGCGGCATCCTGAAGCCCATTCAGAAACTCTTCTGGAACCCGACGCCCATGATCGCGGCCCTCTCGCGCCAGTCCGATCTGAACCTCTATACCGTGCAGATGCTGCACAACCTCACCCTGGAACTCACACGTCTGAATCTGGAAGTCCAGGAATTGCGCGCCCGGCTCCAGCAGACGGACGCCAGCCTCGAGGAACTCAAGAAGCGCGAACGCGCCCTTGAGTCCCTGGCCGTTTTGAAGGATCAGCCCAAGCCCACGTCCTGAACGGCCTCTTGGGAGCAGCCTCTCGCGACGCCAGGGCAGAACAACCATGACCGGAGAAATGAAGCTCGGCTTCGTGGTTCAAAGGTACGGCCTCGAGATCGCCGGCGGCGCCGAGTACCACTGCCGGCTCATCGCCGAATTGCTGCGGGACCACGCCGAGGTGGAGGTCTTCACCACCTGCGCCCTCGACTACGTCGAGTGGAAGAACCACTACCCCGAAGGCGAGACGGTTCTAAACGGCGTTCGCGTAAGGCGCTTCCCGGTCGAGCGGCAGAGGGAGATTCTGCACTTCGCGAAACTCTCCGCGCGGATAGCCGAGCCCGGCCATTCGCGCGAGGACGAATTTAAAAGATTCGCTGAGCCAGGGCAGATAAATTACACAAGCAATCAATACTGTCACAAGGATTTTCTTCCAATCACGAGGGTAAATTTGCAAAGCGATCAAAATCAATCCGGGGATAAAGAAAAAAGACACGTTGTGAGACCACAACATTCCGCCTATTGACAACCCCAGTAAGGCCCAATTTTGAGATATTGAACCATAAAAACCAAGCAGGTAAAGGAATGCAAAAATAGAATACACACGCCCCTGCTGAGCAGCGATCATTTGATAGGGAAGAAGTGCGGCAAAAGCGATAGCTGCAATTTGCTGTGCTCGTGTAAATTGTAAACCCGCGGGCGATGACGGCGCCGCTGCGGATCATGTC
>JANNJB010000401.1:0-6727 GCA_031405615.1 Vicinamibacteria bacterium
GCGCAATTGCAGGTTTTCCCCGGCGAAAAGCTCGCGGTGTACTTGACGCCCAAGGTGAGCAGCCGATCGGAACTGCCCGCGCGCGGTCCACCTCGAAGCCGAACGTGAGCCCGCGGTCCGTGCGCAGGGCTTCGAGGGCGCGCAAAGCCGTGTTCCGCTGGGGATCCGCGGGCAGTTCTCGGAGGACACCGGACACGGAAGACAAACGGGTCGTGGCCGCGTTGATCCGTCGAACGATGACCCTGTCCTCGGGCCCCTCGATGGTGTGCCCAAGTATGTCGAAGCCGGTGGCGAGGTTGCCGATCGACGAGGGCGCCTTGGCGGTGCGTTCTTCGGGACTCACGAGACTCGCATTTTGACATCCCGCGTGCGCCTAGTGCCCCGTCTCGTAAGTCCGCGATACATGAGAGTGTCGAGGCGCCCGGAGCGCAAGGCGTCGAGGAGGCCGCATATTGAACATATGCAACGACGAGCAACGCAGCGATCCGGGATGCATCGGCGCTCTCATGTGTTGCGCACTTGCGAGACTGGGCACCCGGACGCTGTGCTAGCTTCTCTGCCAGGATGCACGACACGTTCGATCCCAACGCGCCCGCGAGCTCCGACGGCATCTTCGGGCTGCCCCACAAGCCCGAGGACGCCCGCGTGGTCCTGATCCCGGCGCCCTGGGAGGCCACCGTGTCTTACGGCTCGGGCACGGCGGATGGTCCGGCGGCGATCCTTCGCGCGAGCCATCAGGTGGATCTGCTCGACCGCGACACGGGAAAACCGTACGAATCTGGCATCGCCATGCTGCCGATCTCGGAAACGGTGCGTGCGTGGAGCGACGAGGCCAGGGGCCTGGCCGCGAGTGTCATCGAAAACGGCGGCGCGAAGGGCGACCCTCAGCTTCTCGCGAACATCGAACGTGTCAACGACCTCGGTCGCCTCTTGAACGGCTGGGTGGCGAACGAAACGCGCGCATGGCTCGCCTGCGACAAGATCGTGGGAATCGTGGGCGGCGACCATTCGGTCCCCCTCGGCGCCATCGCAGCGATCGCCGACGAGAACCCGGGCCTTGGGATCCTTCACATCGACGCGCACGCGGACCTGCGGGTCGCGTACGAAGGTTTCACCTTTTCGCACGCGTCGATCATGGACAACGTGATCCGCGAAATTCCCACCGTGGCCAAACTCGTTCAGGTGGGCGTCCGCGATTACTGCGAGCAGGAAGACGACGCGATCCGCGACAGCGCGGGCCGGATCAAGACGTTCTTCGAGTCCGATATGCGCCGCGAACTTTTGGACGCAGGATCCTGGCGGAGAGTCTGCAACCGGATCGTGGCCGAACTTCCCGAAACCAACTACATCTCTTTCGACATCGACGGCCTTGATCCTGTGTTGTGCCCCAACACCGGCACGCCGGTTCCAGGCGGCCTGTCGTTCGCGGAGATGACAATGCTCCTGCGTACCCTCGTCGACAGCGGCCGGAAAGTCGTGGGCTTCGACCTGGTGGAAGTGGCGCCCGATCCGACCCGGGTCTCGGAGTGGGACGGCAACGTCGCCGCCCGCGTCCTCTACAAGATGATCGGTTTCGTTTTGATGTCGAACCGGGGTTTCCCCCGCGCCGCGTAGCAGCCCCATCGTCATCGCGAGTTGGTCCACGGACTTCGTGCCCCGAGGGCAGGCTTCGCGCTCCGTGACGTTGGAGAGAAACCCCACATCGTCATCGCGAGGAGCCCGTCGGAAGGCGAAGCGACGACGCGATCCTCGGGCTGGGTAGTTGTGGCCCGCGGGGCCGACCGCTGATGTGGGCTCGCGGCGCCGGGGAGCGCGCAGCCTGGCCACGCCTCCCGCGTCGGCACTGCGTCTACGAAACTTCGGAATCGTGTGCCTCCTTGCTCGGCTCGTTGGGCGCAAACGCCCCAGACGGACTCTTGCGACTCGCTCCCAACGCCCCGGCCGCCAGCGACCCACCGCAGCGCCGGCCACGCTCCATCCCCGGCCAAACCCCACTTTCAGAATCCCCCTGAAATGGGGCGGCCACGGCCGCACTTAGTGTCGAAACAAAGACGAATGTGCCAAGTTGCTCGCAGGCGCCAGCCATCCGCTCGTTCGAGGAGACCGGTGAAGACCGCCTCATCGAGGTCAAGACGACGAAATTCGGGCCCGCCACTCCGTTCATAGTGACTCGCAACGAGCTGGTGTTTTCACAGAAGGAGCGCGATCGATTTCACCTTTACCGCGCGTTCTCGTTCCGGGAAGCCCCGAAGCTCTTCGGGAAGCGCGGGCCCTTGGAGCAAGGGTTCCGACTCGATCCGGTGGAATACCGCGCACACCTGGCGTAGTCGGCTCGTCAACTACGCCTGGAACCGATTCTCGACGTGCCACTTCAGCCGGTCGCGGTCTGGCTTCTGCGACTCAACCTCCGGCACCACTGACAGCGGCTGATCGTTGAGCTTGTAGTACACCATCCCATTGAACCAGGTTTCGCGGATCTTCGGGCTCACCTTGATGCGCAGGTCCTGGCTCACGCTCACGAGGCCGGCGTCGAAGAGGCGATGGAAGTCGGCGCGCAGCAGGAGGCCGTTTCGGATGTCGTGACTTCCGCGCTCGTTCGAGTATGGAACGATGTGGGCGGCTTCGAGAGCCAACAAGGTGTTCTCGCCCGTGATCGCGCATCGTCGTTTGTACGCGTCGGTCACCAGCACTCTGAATGAGGACTGGCCCAGGCGCGGCTTGGTCAGGATGGGATTGCCGAACTTCTCTCGAGGTTCCGACGAAGCGCCCCTTGCGATGAGGCGGTCATCTATGGGCGCGTACTTGTCGGCCGCCAGGGCCGCCGACACACCCTGCGAGATCGCGGCGCCATCCGTCTCGCTGTCGAGGAACTTGCCCACCACCGTTTGGCGCCTGAAGGCGTCGCCGACAGGAATCCATTCGTCCTGAGACAGAAAAAACGGGCTCGCTAGCACCGTGCAGCCGATCTCCGTTGTCATCGTCACGCGGGTACCTCCAGCGAGTCGGTTGAGGCGGTCGATCAGACCATCGAGCGTCTCCACGCCACACTTCGGCCCGAAGACCTCCCACGCGAGTGCTATGGGAAGCCGGCTGTAGGTGACGAAGAACCCGCCTCCCGCGACGTGGTTGTGAGGATTCTTGAGTTTGAAGAGGAACGGCATCCCTTGCGGCGCCGCCGAGACATCGAACGGCGCCTTGCCGCTCGGCTGCCAGAAGTTCACCTCATCGAGGCCGCTCGTGGAGAGGAAGTTGAACCAGCTGTTGTCGGTGACACCGAGCCAGAAACGCATTGCTGGCGACTCTACGCCCCGTCCGGGCAGATCGGCCGACCGGACCTCAAGCGAACCGGCCGGCGTGTAGTCTGCGTCCGCTCTCCCAACTCACGCGTTTCAGCTCGTCGGTCAATCGGGCAGTCATCAGAAGTGGCCCACTGAAGCCTGCGCATCGCGGCGGCGGCTCAGTCCTATGCTGAGTTCTGAATCGCGGTGTAGATTCACCTTGGCCCGGGACCTCATGAACTGGCGAGAACACATCTGGATTGACGCAGAACGCATGCACGGCGTGCCCTGCATGAAGGGGACCCGTGTCCCTGTCCACGTGGTCCTCGACAACCTGGCGGATGGCGAAACGGCCGCAACGATCCTCGATGAGTATCCGAGCTTGCGCCCCGAGCACATTCAAGCTGCCATCGCCTACGCTGCGGAACTGGCGCACGAGCGAGTCGTGCCGATTCCTGCCTAGTTCTTGCGGTTCAAGCTCGACGAGAACATGCCGCGGGCGGCCCGCGAGCGATTCGAGTCTCGCGGATGGGACGTGCACGACGTTCACGAGGAAGGCCTCGCCGCGGCACTCGACTCCCCCATCCAGGAGGCGTGCGAGCGAGAGAAACGTATTCTCGTCACGCTCGACACCGACTTCGCTGACACACGCCGGTACGATCCTGGCCGTTCGCCAGGCGTCATTGTGCTCAGGCCGCCGTCCCAATCGGTCAAGGCCATCATCGCCTGTCTCGATGGGGCAATCCGCGCGCTCGGCAGTGAACGGATTGAGGGCGCCCTCTGGATCGTAGAGGCTGAGCGCCTGCGAATTCGGAATCACGCCCGATCGCACTAGGAGCTCAGGCGGTCCCGGCGCAGCGAGCCCACACCAGTGCCCGGGCCCGCGGGCCACAACTACCAGGCTTGCGGAGATTGCTTCCCCGTCAGCGGTTAACCGATCGGTTTTTCTTCCGTCGCCACCGTGAACCTTCGGTAGTTTGAATACACCGTGGTCTGGCGGACGCGGAACGACTTGAAGAAGAAGGCGCGGCCGGTGGCGATGGTGACGACGCGCGCGGGGAGCCAGACGTGTTCTTCGACCGCGGTGAACTCCATGGAGAGTTCGAATGTGCCGAGCTTCACACCCGTCGCGAGGCTGGCCTTGCCGCCCGGGACGTTGCGGGCATCGATCTTCGCCACGCGCCGATCGGTTTCGTCGACGTGAAGCCTGCCCGTGAGGATGCGGGCGATCGCGTCCGACCCGCGATCGGATCGGCGGGCGGCGGCGGCGGGAAGCGGAGCGAAGTCGAACACGAGCGTCTTCCTTCCCGCGCGCTCCTCGCGGTCCACGGTCTTGAACTCGAAAGAATCCATGAGAAGGGAGAGTCGGATTCCCGGCTGCTCGTTCACGGTTCGACCCTCGGCGATCGCCTTCGCGAGAGCTTCGGCCTTTCGATCGACCTCCTTCTGCTCGCGGGCGCCGAGGGCCACGCCATTTCGCGCGACGAGCCGGCGGACGGGCCGGGTCTGAACGAAATAGACCTCGTAACGGCGGGTTTCCCGTGAGGTCGCCTTTCCGTTCTTGTCGAGGTTCTCCCGCGTCTCCTCGATATCGTAGGAATAGTCGTTGATCGCGGCGTCCTGCGGCCGCGGGCTGCGGAGGACACCCCTGACGTAGGCGTTCCCTTCAGGCAGCGCTAACTCCTCCTGAGCCCGCAGAGCCGAGGCCAGCGCCAGAAGAAGAGGGAGCGCGCGCGCCGGCGCGACGCTCAAGACTTCTTCGAAACGCGGGCGGCGATCGCTTCGGCGACCTCGCTCGTCGAGGCCGACCCGCCGAGGTCTTTGGGCATGTGCTTGCCTTCCTTCAGCACCGCGGCCACCGCGTGCCGCACCCGGTCGCCCGCCGCCTTCTCGTCGATGTAGTCGAGAAGCAGGGCGGCCGAGAGGATCAGCGCGATCGGGTTCGCGATGTTCTTGCCCGCGATGTCGGGAGCGCTCCCGTGAACCGCTTCAAACGTCGCGCCCCTCTCGCCGATGTTGGCGCCGGGAGCGAGGCCGAGGCCGCCGATGAGGCCCGCGCAGAGGTCGGACACGATGTCGCCGTAGAGGTTTTCGAGCAGCAGCATGTCGAAACGCGTGGGATCGAGGACGAGTTGCATACAGCAGTTGTCCACGATGATGTCGTCGTACTTGATGTCGGGGTAGTCCGCGGCCACCTTCGCGCAACAGTCGAGGAACAGGCCGTCCGAGAGCTTCATGATGTTGGCCTTGTGGACCGCGGTGATCCGCTTCCGGCCATGGGTCCGCGCGTAGTTGAACGCGAACTTCGCGATCCTCGTCGACGCCTTCTCCGTAATCACCTTGATCGACTCCACGACGCCTGGAACCACCACGTGTTCGAGGCCCGAGTACAAATCCTCGGTGTTCTCGCGGATGATGATGAGGTCGACGTGGTCGTACCGGCTCTTCACCCCCGGCAGCGTCTTGATGGGGCGGACGTTGGCGTACAGATCGAGGCCCTTTCGCAACGCCACGTTGATCGACGCATGGCCGCTCCCGATCGGTGTGGTGGTGGGCCCCTTGAGGGCGAGACCGTTCTTCCGGATCGAGTCGAGTGTCTTCTGCGGCAGCGGAGACCCCTCGGTGGCGATCGCCATGGCGCCTGCGTTCTGCGACTCCCACTTGATGACGACACCCGTGGCTTCGAGCACGCGCACCGCGGCCGAGACCACTTCCGGTCCGATGCCGTCGCCGGCGATCAATGTTCCTTTGCGCGGGCTGCTCATGAAACGCCTCCGATGTGGTTCTTCTTCAGGATTTCGAGCACGGCCTCGGGAGTCTCGGCCATTTGCAGGATCTCGACTTCTTCAGCTCCTACTTTCCCACGCGCGACCAGAGAGTTCTGAATCCAGTCGAGCAGACCCTGCCAGTGTTCTTTCTTCCCGGCGAGGATGACGGGAAACGGCTTGATCTTCTTCGTCTGGATGAGGGTGACCGCCTCGAAGAGTTCGTCGAGGGTGCCGAAACCGCCGGGCATCACGACGAAGGCCCGGCTGTACTTCACGAACATCACCTTGCGAACGAAGAAATATTTGAAGGTGATGGTGTGGGTCAGATAGGGGTTGGGCTTCTTCTCGTGAGGAAGATGGATGGCGAGGCCCACCGAGTTGCCGTTCCCTTCCTGGGCGCCCAGGTTCGCCGCCTCCATGTCGCCGGGGCCGCCACCCGTGATCACGTCGTAACCCGCAAGGGCGAGGGCCTTTCCCATGGCCCGGGCGCCTTCATAGTCCTCGCTTCCGGGTTTCGAACGCGAGGACCCGAACACCCCCACGCCCCGGACGATTTCCTGAAGCTCGTCGATGCCCTCGACGAACTCCGACATGATCTTGAACATCCGCCAGGCGTCTTTGCCGGAGAAATCGATCCCCGAGAAGCCGATACCTTCTGCCATGGGCCATTATCCCCTGCTC
>JANNJB010000402.1:0-2957 GCA_031405615.1 Vicinamibacteria bacterium
GGGTTCGATCGCCCGGAACTCTTCGGAACCACGTTCCTGGCCGACGCGCCCGCCCTGCGACAACTAACCGCCGACACGGATCCCCTCGACGATGATCATCCCTTGCGTCTCTCGCCGCGGTTCGTGACCTCGACGGAACCGTCCTACTTCGAGATGATGGACGTGACCCGCACCCGGAGCGCTTTCGAATCGAGCGAGTGGATCCGCAAGGTCTGGCCACCTTCGCTGCGCGAGCGCACCCTTGCCGAGTTCGACACTCAGCGCCTCATCAATCGGGCCAGTCCTGGCTACGGGGGGCCGGCCGTCACCATGGCGGATGTGGAGGAGGTGCTCACGGCCACGAACCTGCGCTTTCCCGTGCTGACCATGCTGCTGCTGAGGTCCGAAAACGCCGTGGCCGCGGCCCGCCGGGCGGCCACCCGCGGCGAGACCGATCCGAACATCGACGAGTTCCTGGGCATCGATGCCTTGGCCAACCGGGACTACAGCCGCGCCGCCGATTTTCTGCTCAAGGCGGAGCGGGGGCCCCGCGGCGCGAACCTGCGTCCCATCCGCGTCCTGGCGCTGGGCCTCGCCAATCGACGCGCCGAGGCGCGGGCGGTGATCTCTCAGACCACCACATTTCGCACGCCGGCCGAGCGTGAGAGGTGGGCCTGGCTGACCCGGCGCTTCAGTGAGGCGCCGAGCCGCTGAGACCGTTCCGACCGTATTCGCGTGTGACACGAATATGGTCGCCGACCAGATTCGTGTCAGACCGTAGTATGGTCGGGCCATGGAAGACCGGTATCTTCGTGCCTCCATCGAGCGCCTGGCGTTTGGGAACGGGAAGATGGCGTTTGTCTCCGGCCCTCGCCAGGCGGGAAAGACGACGGTCGGCCGCCTCTTCATGGCGGAACGAGCCAGAAGTCGTTACGCGAACTGGGATGATGTCGAGTTTCGGCGCCTGTGGGTCAAGTCGCCTCGGCAGATCGCGTCCTTCGTGGGCGAGGCGGGCGAGGGAGGGCGTCCGCCGCTCTTGGTCCTCGACGAGATCCACAAGGCCCGGGCCTGGAAACGGACGCTCAAGGGTCTCTTTGACACCCTCGAAACCCCGTGCGACATCCTGGTCACCGGAAGCGCCCGCCTGGACATCTACAAGCGGGGAGGCGAGAGTCTCCTGGGCCGGCAGATCGGTTTCCGGCTGCATCCCTTCAGCCTGGGAGAGCTCGAACGTCTGGAGCCCCTGTCGCCCGATGACGCGCTCGCCGCCCTGTTCGCTGAAGGCCGGCGTCGGGCCACGCCATCGAAGCGGCAGAACGTCCTCTCGGTCCTGCTCCTTCATGGCGGCTTTCCAGAGCCTTTCCTCAAACAGTCCGAACGCTTCAGCCGGATCTGGCGTCGCGGCCGGACCGAGAAGCTGGTCCGGGAGGACTTGCGCGATCTGAGCCGCATCCCGGATCTGAGCCGCATCGAGATGCTCACGGCGCTCCTGCCGGAACGCGCCGGGAATACCCTGAGCATTCAGTCGCTTCGGGAGGATCTCGAGGTTTCGTTCGACAGCGTGAAACGCTGGATCGGGTATCTGAAGGAGTTGTTCTACCTCTTCGAAGTGAAGCCGTACACCAAATCCATTCCGCGCACCCTGAAGAGGGAGGGCAAGCTCTACTTGTGGGACTGGTCGGAGGTCGAGTCGCCGGGTCCGCGTTTCGAGAACCTCGTGGCCGGCCATCTCTTGAAGGCGGTTCACTTCTGGACGGACACCGGAGAGGGCACCTTCGATCTCCACTATCTGCGCGACAAGGACAAGCGCGAAGTTGATTTCCTGATTACACGGGATCGGAAGCCCTGGCTCGCCGTGGAGGCCAAGCTGGCTGACCGTGCCCTTTCCCCGGCCTTCGGCGCATTTCTGCCGCACCTCGGGTGCAAGCGGTTCGTGCAAGTCGTTAAAGAACCGAATGTGCGTACCGAGGCGGCGGTCGGCGACGCGCGGGGTCTGGTGCTGAGCGCGGCGGACTTCCTTTCGGTCTTGCCGTGAAAGTTCAGCCGGGGCTGGTGGACTTCACGTCGGCCACGGGGAACGGTCAGCCGCCCACCAAGACGGTGACGTTACGCTCCGGGTTTTCCCGAGCTGGCCGCTGGTGGATCAGGAGGAGGAGAATGAAGCCGTGGTGGGCGCGAGCTTGGCCTTCAGCAGGTCTGGAGAACCCCGCGAAATAGAGCAGAGTACAATCGATCACGATCATGCACGCCAAGGAAAGAGAGTTGAGACATGCCCCGACTCCTCTTCATCGAGGGATTCCGTTTCTCTTTCTACATGGGCGATGGAGTCGAGCCACCCCACGTCCAGAAGGGCGACGCCGTCGCGAAAATCTGGGTCGGCCCGATTCGCATTCAATACGCCACCGGTTTCAATCCCGGCGAGTTGCGACGCATGCGCGAACTCACGGTGGAACACGAGGCCTTCTTTCTGGAGCGTTGGCATGAGTGTTTCGGTCGCTAGTTATCCTCAGGAACCTCGGGCCATGGGGATCGAGTTTCGAAAAGACGAGTTTGTCGTGAACCTCGTCGATGGCCGCTCACTCATCGTGCCCCTTGAGTGGTTCCCACCGCTGAGGGACGCCACCAAGGCTCAACTCGAGAACTACAAGATCATAGGTGGCGGCATTAGCATCCACTGGCCCGAGCTCGATGAGGATCTCTCCGTCCCCAGGCTCTTTGGCCTGCCCTGCTGAGGTTCATTCGGAAGGCACGCTTCGGCAACGGCGATGGGGCGGCGACCCCCGAATCTCAGGCCCGATCTGGGGGTTGTAGTTACCGCCCTGGGTGAGCGCGGTGCCCGAGATGTTCACCTCGCCCGGCTGCACCGTGAGGTCGCCGTTGAGGTCGGTCCATGGCCAGCGCACGAAGGACGCCTGCACGGGATTGAGGGTTCCCGCGAGATCGCCGTCGCCGAGCTGCGAGTAGTAACGCGCATAGTT
>JANNJB010000403.1:0-2476 GCA_031405615.1 Vicinamibacteria bacterium
CAAACCGCTGCTGAGCCACTTTTCGAGAAACCCGGGGCCGATCCCCCGCGTGGTCGCCAGCACGAAGGCGGACACGATGGCGACCATGATCGCCGAGAGGATGGCGCCGAAGAGGATCGGTGCAAAACGGGTGGGTGCCGCCCGAGCTCGTGCGGGCCCTGGTCCTCGTCAAGAAGGCCGCCGCCCTCGTCAACATGGACTTGAAGGCGCTCGATCCCACCAAAGCCGAGGCCATCGTGAAAGCGGCGGACGAGGTGATCGCGGGAAAGCACTTCGGAGAGTTCCCCCTCGCGATATGGCAGACAGGTTCGGGGACCCAGTCGAACATGAACGCGAACGAGGTTCTCGCCAATCGCGCATCAGAACTCATGGGCGGGGAGCGGGGTGAGGCCCGCAAGGTCCACCCGAACGACGACGTCAACAAGGGTCAGTCGAGCAACGACGTCTTCCCGACCGCGATGAGCGTCGCCGCCGTCGAGGCCCTGACCCGCGAGGTCATCCCGAACGTCCTGGCCCTGCGGCAGGAACTCGATGCCAAGGCGAAGGCGTTCAGGGACATCGTCAAGATCGGGCGCACCCACCTTCAGGATGCGACGCCGCTCACTCTCGGCCAGGAGTTCTCGGGCTACGTGGCCCAGCTCGACCATGGTCTCAGGCACGTCCAGGCGTCGATCCCGCACCTTGCCGAACTTGCCCTCGGCGGCACCGCGGTGGGAACGGGCCTGAACGCGCATCCTGAATACGCGGTTCGCGTCGCGAAGAAGCTCGCGGAACTGACGGACCTGCCTTTCGTGACCGCGCCCAACAAGTTCGAAGCGCTCGCCGCGAACGACGCGCTCGTCCACGCCCACGGCGCGCTCAAAACGCTCGCGGCTTCGCTGATGAAGATCGCGAACGACATCCGGTGGCTCGCCTCCGGCCCGCGATGCGGCATCGGCGAACTCACGATCCCGGAGAACGAACCCGGTTCGTCGATCATGCCGGGCAAGGTGAACCCCACCCAGAGCGAGGCGATGACGATGCTCTGCGCCCAGGTCATGGGCAACGACGTGGCGATCAACATCGGCGGGGCGTCGGGGAACTTCGAGTTGAACGTCTTCAAGCCCCTCATCATCCACAACTTCCTGCAAAGCGCTCGGCTCATCGCCGATGGCTGCGAGAGTTTCCGCACGAACTGCGCCTACGGCATCGAGCCGAATGCGCTCAAGATCGATTCGAACCTCCACAACTCGCTGATGCTGGTGACGGCGCTCAACCCGCACATCGGCTACGACAATGCCGCGAAGATCGCCAAAACCGCGCACAAGAAGGGCCAGACCCTCAAGGCCACCGCGATCGAGCTGGGCCTGGTCACCGCGGACCAGTTCGACGCGTGGGTGAAGCCCGAAGACATGGTGGGAACGAAGTAAGAGCCGGGCCGTCCCTCGCCCGGACCATGGACAACCTCACCCACACCCTCACCGGCGTTGCGATCGCTCGCCTGGGCCTCGAGAAGCGCTGGCCCGGAGCCACGCTCACCCTGGCCGTCTCGTCGAACTTCCCCGACATCGACATCGTGTCCGCCTTCTGGGGCAATGTCGCGTATCTCGAACACCACCGCGCGATCACTCACGCGTTTCCCGCGAGCCTTCTCCTCGCCGCCGCCCTCGCGCTGATCCTCGCTTACTGGCCGGGATCCAGGCGGCGCTTCGTGCCCACCCTTCTTCTCTCCTGGCTCGGGATATGCCTCCACATCGTCTGGGATCTGTGGACGAGTTACGGCACCCGGGCCCTGCTTCCCTTCGATCCGACCTGGTACTCGTGGGATCTGATGTTCATCGTCGATCCTGTGTTCCTCGGGCTATTGCTGTTGGGCGGTTTCGGCGCGCGCTGGTTTGCGCGGCCCCGGCTGCCTCGATGGGCGATGGCCGCTGCCCTCGTCTATATCGGCCTGCGCGCGGCCGCACAATGGATGGCGCACGGACAGGCGCAGAGTTTCGCGGGCTCCGAGTTCGAATTCGTGAGGGCGCTGCCCAGTCCGCTCTCGCTGAACCGCTGGCGTTTCGTGGCCAGGAACGACGCCGCCTTCGTCACGGGCTCCGTCCAGGCCTACGGGACATCGAGGACGAAGGTCGAATTCGAGCGGCCGAGGCCCAACGCTCTCGTTCGGCGTATCGCCGCGGAGAGCCATGCCGCGCGCGTGTTCCTGGACTTCTCCGCGTTTCCCCGCCTTGAAACGCGTCAGGAGGGCGAGGTCAGGGTGATCGTGTGGCGCGATCTCCGCTTCGCGGCCATGGTGCGGAGCGGCTTCTTCTGCGAGGTCAAAGTCGACGCCGCGGGACGCATTCTTTCGGAGCGGATCGTCCTCTAACGGTGGAGTCGCTTATCCCGACCACTGCCGACGCGAGAGGTCGAGATTGACGCGAATGTGATCCCACACCACCGGCGCATCATTGTGTTCCCTGAGTGGGGGAATGGGGAACGCGGCGAGTTCGTC
>JANNJB010000404.1:0-1890 GCA_031405615.1 Vicinamibacteria bacterium
TGAAAGACCAGAAAGCGAAACTCGCCGAGGCGGAGAAGAAACTCGCCGCCCTGGAAGCTCAGATGGGCGACGCAGCCGGCAATGCGGCCAAGGTGGATGCGCTGATCGCCGAACTCGAAACCCTGAAGAGCGAGCAAGAGCAGGTGCGCACCCGGGTGGCCAAGATCGTTACACTGCTGGAGAGCCTCGACTAGTACCCTGGCGTCACATCATGGCTCCAAAACCAAAGCGCGTCGAGATCGACATCTTCGGCCAGACGTTCTCGCTCATCGCTGAGGACGAGGCGCGCCTGCAGGAAGTGGCGAAGCACGTGGATGCGCAGATGAAAGAACTGTCCCAGTCGACGGCCACCATCGACTCGTTCCGGCTGGCCGTTCTCGCCGCCCTCAACATCGCGAACGAACGTTTCGATCTGGCGGACCGGCTGGCCAGCAAGGAAAACGCGGTGCAGGCGCAGTTCGAGGCGATGAACGCGAAGGCCGAGCGCATCTCGATTCAGCTCGACGAAGCGCTCACCTCGTAGGGGCGCCCCTTGTGGGCGCCCAGCGCCCTGGCACCTGCCGGCGTTCGACGAACGCGCGGGTCGAGGCAAAATGAAAGGGCACCCACCAGGGGTGCCCCTACACTCGCCCACACGGGGCGCGCGCGCTTAGAATCCGCGCTTCTGGGCGCGCACGTTGCGGCGGGAACCCTTGCGTTCGCCGCCACCACCGCCACCGCCGTACGGACGGCCACCGCCACCACCGCCGCCACCCGCACCGTAGCCGCCACCGCCGCCGCCGCCATAACCACCACCACCACCACCGCCGCCGAAGGGCCGGCCGCCGCCGCCACCCGCGGGACGGGGCTTTTGCTCTTCAGCCTCGTTCACACGAAGGGCGCGGCCGCCGAGGTCCATGCCGTTGAACTTCTCCGTGGCCTTCACCGCGTCTTCCGCATTTTCGAAGTCGACAAACGCGAAGCCGCGAGGGCGACCCGTCATCCGATCCGTCGGGAGGAAGACTTCGCGAATTGCGCCGGCCTGTGAGAACAGGTCGCGAATCTCGTCCGCGGTGGTCTTGAAGTTGAGGTTGCCGACAAACAGTTTCGAGCCCACCGTGCGATCTTCTTTCTGGGAAAACGCCCCACAGCCTGATTGCTGTTCTTAAGGGGTTAGGTCCAACGGCTATTGTATCCCCAATCCCTTCCCTGAGACGGAGAACGACCTTGACCCAGGATACCCCGCACCTTCAACCTGCTCCTCGACGAGGGCTTCAGCAAGGCCGCGTGGCATGGCCCAAACCTGCTCGGTTCCCTGCGGGGGGTGACCCTGCCCCAACTTCTTTTCCGGCCGCGAAAGGAGGGTCACAACATCTGGGAACTCGCGGTCCACTGCGCGTATTGGAAGTACGCGGTCAGGAACCGGCTGACCCTTGGGAGGAGGAACAGCTTCCCGCTCGAAGGCAGCAACTTCTTCCCGCGTAACCACGGCCTGACCCTGGCCGACTGGAGGAACGACCTCGCCCTCCTCAAACAGCAGCACAGCCTGCTCAGGGCCACGATCGAAGGGCTCGATCCCTCGACCTTCGACTCGAGAGTCACGGGGCGGCGTCGATCGGGTGGAGGAGTCGTGCTACTCGTGCCGGGTGCCACTGAGTGGGTCGACGTCATCGTGCCGGCCACCGACCATCGCTGGGACGACGACGTCCGGCGGTCGATGGTCGGGGTTGGCGAACGATGGGTCGAGGCCCTGCGCGATGTCGTCGACGGCGACCTGACCGTCCACCGCGGATCGTTCGTTCGCACGGTGATCTCGGAACTGGTTTGTTTCGCCGGCATCGCGCCCGGTGAGGTGCTCCTCGACGGCGTCAAGCTGGTCGGGCTCAGCCAACGCCGGACGCGTCGCGGGGC
>JANNJB010000405.1:0-2353 GCA_031405615.1 Vicinamibacteria bacterium
TCCTTCCGGCAGCAGCGCACCGCCGCCGGTCGGATCCAGCGCTCGTTCATGCCGTCAGGATCGCTGCCACCCAGGATGAGGACTGCGGTCCGTGCGTCCAGATCGCCGTGAACGCCGCGATCGATGACGGAGTCGAGCCGGACATCATCAAGGCTGTCCTGGACCGGAACCACGACCAGATGCCCAAAGAAGTAGCGCTCGTACTGAAGTTCGCGGAAGGCGTACTGGCCAGAGACGGTTCCGAGGAGGAGGCTCGGGACGAGATCGTGAGGCAACTCGGGCAGACGGTCGTCACGGAGTTGTCTCTTGCCATCGCGACCGCACGGGTGTTTCCCTCCCTGAAGCGAGGCCTTGGGTTCGCGCGTAGCTGTGCGTTGGTGGAGGTAGCGGTGGAGGCGCGGCGGAAAGGCCGCCCAACAAAGGGATGAACCTGACGAAGTCCGCGCTCCCTCTCGTTGCCGCGGCCTTCGCAGGTTATCCCTGGTGTTCTCGTGGCCTCAAGGTGGCCCGCGAGAGAGAAACCTGGTTGCCCGTGACTGGCTCGCATGCCATTTGAATCCCTCATAGTTGCAGGTCGGGTTGCCATGCTGTTGGTTGCCCTGCAATGCACAGGGGTCTTTTTGGGCTGGGCGGGCGGTGTCGCGCTGGGCGCCGTCCTTTCAATCCCTTTTCTGTCGGATCGCGTCTTTCAGATTCTGGGTGCTGTGGCCGCTGGGTTCTTCGCAACTGGGACCGTGGCGAGGATCGCGGCGGTGAGGCCTGCCATACGGCTCGCCTTGAGTGCGGTCTCAATCCTGATCGCGGTGGCCTGCTTCCAGCTGGGCCCGAGCCCGGACGCGGATGGCTTGCGCGGGGATTTCCTTGGCCAGATCGCGCGCCGCGTGGTCTGGTGGGGGTTTGCTGCGTATCTCGTCGTTCTAGCGCTCCGGCTCCCGACACTACCGAAGAAGTGAGAATGGTGATGGATCTCCCATGCACCGGCAGGCTGGATAACAAAGCCATCATTGCACCAGACAAGGCGCGGAGGTGCGCCTTGCAGGTGAAGCCCGGTGTTCTACGCACCCAGACGTAGTCTCAGTGTAACGACCAAATGCCGCAGGGTGTGCGGCGGAGATGAAGATCAGACTCGCCGTGTTTGGACTATTCTTAGCGAACTCGGCGGCGCTGGCAAGAGTCGTCAGAGCGGGCACACGGTCCGATGCCAGGTCGAAGTAGCCCGCGTGAGGAGCGAGGTCAGCGCGTATGAGCGATGGGAAAAGACGCCGATTTCTGGTCGGCGATTCGATCTGGTGCGGAGGGGCCGCCTGCGCGCTTCTTCTCCTGATGGACATCGTCGCCGCAATGAAGGGGGGACGTACGGAAGTGCCCGCCGGCGTCATCTGGACCGCGGTCGCGGGAGTGCTTCTGCCGTTCCTGAACCTCTACTTCATCGGACGCGATCTCTTCGCCGGGCACAGGCGGTACGCGGCCATCGGACTGGCCCTCTCCATTCTGGCCCTCGTGATGGCCTTCGATCCGCCCTGGAAGCGTTTCGTCATCCTCGCCGGACGTGAAGGCGACCGGGAATCCCCGTACGTGAACGTCGCTTCGGGTTCAATGGACGGTGAACGATGGCGCCCCACGAAGTTCGCCCGCGTGTGCCGGGAGCGTTTATCTGCTCTTTTCGTCGTTGGACAGACTGACATGTGATCGGGATGCGGGCGTCTGTGCCGTTTCTCAGGCCAGGTTCTGAGTGAAGAAGATGGAACCGATCAAGGTGTCCGCACTCGCCCAGCCGCAGTTCAAGGCCAACCCCTACCCTTTCTATGCGCGGATGCGCGCGGAGAGCCCCGTCTTCCCGGTCTCCGTCCCCTTCTTCGGCCGAGGCTGGCTGGTCACGCGTTACGAAGACCTCGTCACCGTGGTCAAGGACGACCGGTTCTCGAGGGACATACTGCCCAAGGTGCGCTGGCTGCCGCGGTCCGTGGTCGTGCCCATGACCCGCCACATGCTGAGCCAGGACCCACCGGATCACACCCGCCTGCGGAAGTTGGTGAGCCAGGCCTTCACACCTCGGCGGATCGAGCTGCTCCGTGGCCGCATCCAGGCTGTGTGCGACGAGCTGCTTGACGCCGCGCCGCGGACGGGGTCCTTCGACCTGGTCAAGGGCTACGCCCATCCGATACCGTTCACCGTCATCGCCGAGCTGCTCGGGATCCCGAAAGAGGACCGCCATCGCTTCCACACCCTGGTCCAGGGCAGCCTCCCGATCAGCGCTCCGGCTGGTGTCCTGGACATCCCGATCGCGCTTCCCTACACCTGGCTGCTCATGCGGTACTTCCGCACGTTGTTCGCGGAGCGCCGGGCCCGCCCC
>JANNJB010000406.1:0-9565 GCA_031405615.1 Vicinamibacteria bacterium
GGGGGTGTGGGGGGCTAAGCAGGAGGTCCGTTGACGCGTTGCGGCTCGTTCGCAGGAACCAAGCGTAGGCCCAATTCACTTGGGCCGGAGCGCCGGGGGTGTGGGGGGCTAAGCAGGAGGTCCGTTGACGCATTGCGGCCCCCCACCTAAACAACTGGAGGCGGCGACCGGAGTCGAACCGGTGAATAGAGGTTTTGCAGACCTCCGCCTTAACCACTTGGCTACGCCGCCTGGAACGTCTTGAACACTCGCCCGGGAGCGAGAACGGGACTATATCCGAGGCCCGCGGCTAACCGTATCAGAAGAAATAAATGGCAAGAAGATATGCACGGTGCAAAGTCATATTTACAAACGTTTTACTAGCAATTGTGCGTCGCGGGACTCCCGCTGGGACACGTTGACGCGGGGGGCCTCAAGAAGCTAAATTGACGTCCGCTGGAGCCCTAAAAAGTGCGGGAGTAGCTCAGTGGTAGAGTGCCACCTTGCCAAGGTGGACGTCGCGGGTTCGAATCCCGTCTCCCGCTCCAAATTCGGTCCCTGGCCCCCTCCTCACCGGCCCTCAAAAGCCGCTTCTTCTTCTACAACCCGAGACCGAAACCGACGCGAGGGCTCAACGCGCGTCGAAAGCGCCCCTGTGGTGCCGGAGTTGTTCGTTTCCAGCGATAACATCGATCGCGATGACGTCGAAACGGGTGGGAGACTCGCTCAAGCCGTGTTTCGCGGCATAGATCCGCGCCGCGCCGACCACCTTCCTCATCTTGGACGGGCTCACGTACTCGGCGGCGCTGCCGTGCTCCGGAGTTTCCCGACGTTTGACCTCGACATAGACGGTCACAGCACCGTCCCTGGCCACGATATCGATCTCTCCAAAGCGGGTCTTGAAGTTCCGTTCGAGGATCACGTAGCCGAGTCCGCTCAAGTACCGGGCCGCGGTGTCCTCCCCGCTCTGGCCCCGGCGTTGGGCCAGGACTCCAGGGCCGCCGCTCACGCGCGGACCCGCTTCCACCTCGTCCCCTTGGCGGTGTCCTCGATGACGACGCCCTTGCCCTGAAGAGCTTTCCGGGCGGCGTCGGCGGCCGCGAAATCCCGGCGTTTGCGAGCATCCTGCCGGGCATCGAACAGGCTCTGCTCCTCGGCGGAGAGAGCGTCGCCCTGGGGGGGTTCGAAGCAGGCGAAGACCTGATCCATGCGCCGGAGCGCAGCGAGGAGCGCCGAGGCGCCCGCAACATTCACGAGGCCACGATCGGCGAGTGTGTTCCCTTCGCTGATGAGGCCATGAACCGCGGCGAGAGCCTCGGGCGCGTTGAGGTCGTTCGCGAGCGCGCCTTCAAAGGCGGAGACCGACGACGAAGCGGCCGCATTCACGCTCTCGTCCACGGGCGCCCCCGCTCCTTCGGTCACTTCGAGCATCCGGTTCCAGAAAGTGTGGATGCGCAGGAGCGCCGTCTCCACCTGGGCCAGGCCCTCCCAGGTGAAATTGAACGCCTTGCGGTAGTGCGACTGGGCGAGCATGTAGCGGATCTGGTCGGGCCTAAAGCCTTTCGCGAGCAGATCGGGGATGTTGTACACGTTCCCCTTGCTCTTGGACATGGTCTCGTTCTCGACGAGCAGGTGGTCCACGTGCATCCAGTGTTTCGCGAAAAGCTTGCCCGTGCCGCACTCGCTCTGGGCGATCTCGTTTTCGTGATGCGGAAAGATGAGGTCGATGCCGCCGCAGTGGATGTCGAAGGTCTCGCCCAGATACTTCATGCTCATGGCCGAGCACTCGATGTGCCAGCCCGGGCGGCCGCGACCGAACGAGGCGTCCCACTGCGCCCAGGCGGGTTCGTCGCCCTTGAGTTTCCACAAGACGAAGTCGCGCGCGTCTTCCTTCTCGTACTTGTCGGTATCGACCCGGACGCCGGTCTTGATGCCGGAGACATCGAGCCGCGACAGTCCGCCGTAGGAGGGAAACGACGCGATCCGAAAATAGACGCTGCCGTCGACGGTGTAGGTGTGGCCGCGGGCCATCAGCCGCTCGATGAGCGCCACCATTTCGGGGACGTGTTCGGTGGCCTTGGGCATCACCTCGGGAACTTCCATCCGAAGGGTCGCGAGGTCTTCGAGATACGCCTTCGTGGGCGCTTCGGTGAAGGCCTGGATGTCGGTGTTCCCGGCGGACGCGAGTTGGATGATCCGGTCGTCCACGTCGGTGATGTTCATGACCTCGAAGACCGGAACGCCCAGGAACTTCAGGGTGCGGCGCAAAACGTCGGTCGCGACGAAGGTCCGGAAGTTTCCGATATGGGCGCGCGAGTAGACGGTGGGACCGCACACATACATCTTGACCGGCTGTCCCTCGGGGGGGACGATCTCCTCGATCTTTCCGCTGAGCGTGTTGTGCAACTTCATTCGCGTCGTCATAGGGCCTTCAAGATAACCGCCGTCCGGTCGTCGCTGAACGCGCGGCCGTTGGCGAATTCAAACAGAGACTGCTCGAGCAGGCGCAGGATCTCGTCCGCGGGTTTGGCGCGCAGAGCGCGAACGCAGGCGACCACGCCTTCCGGCCCAAACTCGTCGTCACAAGTCGACTGGGCCTCGCTCACACCGTCCGAGTAGATGGCGAGCACGTCGCCCGGCTGCATGATGACCTCGCCCTGCTCGAAGGTGGTCCCGGGGAGCAGGCCCAGCACGGAGCCCCCGACCTTGAGTTCAATCGTCTCCTCGCCGCGGATGAGGGCGGGGGGAAGGTGGCCCGCGTTGATGTAGACGAGCTGGCGAGTGCGAGGGTCGAGTTCGGCATAGAAGCAGGTCGCGTAACGGTGGGACTTGTTCGCGTTGCGAATGAGTTCCGAGATTCGGGCGAGCAGGTCCACGGGCGGAAGGCCACCCGCGAGCGACCGGAAGGCCGCGTGAGCGAAAGCCATGATCAGGCTGGCCGGCGTGCCCTTGCCGGAAACATCCGCGAGGATGATGGCGAAGCGGCCAAAAGCGAGGGGAATCACGTCGAAGAGATCTCCGCCCACGCTGAAGCAGGCCTCGCTCGAGGCCGCCACCTCGAAGCCCGGTACGGTGGGCAGCACCGCGGGCAGGAGGCTCTGTTGGATCTCTCTTGCGACTTGAAGCTCCGAATCGGCACGGGCCTTTTCGATCCTCATTTCCTGAGCCCGGGCGCCGGTGAGGGCGGCCAGAGCCTGGCGGCCAACCGCATGGATCAGGTTCTTCTCGCTCTCGCCGAACTCCCCACCCGAAAGGCGGGGCGAGAAGAGGATGGCTCCCTTCTCCTCTCCGGAGCTGAACCGAAAAATGAAATCGAGTCGAAGGATCTTGAGGGCGGCCTCGGGAGCCTCAGTGGAATTGCCCTCGCCCTCGACCGAAGCCCAGGGGACTCGTTCGAGCGACATCACGTTCTTCACCCCACGCGAGGCGAGGACGCGCACCTTGCCATCGGGTGTGGAACTGAGAAAAGCCGCGCGGAGGATCGTGAGGTGCCCCATCAGCGAGGCGAGGGCGATAGACGCCACGCGCGCGGGGTCGAAGTTCGTCGAGAACTCTCGTCCCAGATCGACCAGCGTGCGGAGCTGGAACTCGGCGGCCGCGAGCTTCTCCTTGTCGGTCAGGGGATTCTGGGGCAGCCGCTTGACCAGCCGGCACACATTCCTTTCCCCTTCGCGGCCGCGCACCACGGAATCCGCGATGCGCTGGATGAGGGTGAGCCCAAGGCCGCCGCGGGCGCCCTTCTTCGCGAGATCCCGGACATCCGCGAGCGGGGGGAGCGCGCCGGTTTCAAAGGCCCGGCCCTGGTCGCAGATCTCCGCACACAGGTAGTCGCCCTCGAGGGCGAGGGTGATATCCACTTCCCCGTCGGATCGGCCCGCGTAGGCATGTTCGATCGAGTTGGCCGCGCATTCTTCCACCGCGAGCGCCCACTGCTCGCTCTCCACCGCCCCGAAGCGGTTCTTCTGCGCGACTTCCCGGGCTCTCTCGTGGACGACCGCGAGGTACTTCGAGTCGCTTGGAACCGCGAGGCGAAGCTGGACCGATGCGTCCGGCTTCACGCCTTGCCCAGGAAACTCGAGATGGCTTCCTCTTCGGTCTTGAAGATCTTGAAGAGGTGCGGGAGGCCGACCATCTCGAAGATCGCCGCGACCGATTCGGACAACTCGCAGATCCTGAGATCGCCGCCGTTCTCGCGGATTTCCTCGATGGTGCCGACCAGGGCTCCAAGGCCCGCACTCGCCACGTAGGCCAGAGAGCGCGCGTTGATCACGACCTCGTACCTTCCGCGATCGAGCACCGAACGCAGGGCGATGTCGAAAGTCTCGACGGTGTGCGCGTTGATGAAGCCGATGGGGACGAGAATGGCGACCTGGTCGCCATCCCTGGTTTCAACCGTGAGTTCCTGTTTCAATGGGCCTGTTTTCCTCGGACGTGTTCGCGCTTATGTCCCAAGGCTATCCCGGTTGGGCCGACACGCGGGAACAGCAATGCTTTCAGGCCGGCCATCGCAGCGCGGCCTGAACATCCGCGCCGAGTTGGGCCTTGAGATCGTCAAGAGAATCGAAGCGACGTTCGTCGCGCAGCCGACCCTTGAGAATCAGCCGGAGCGATCGGCCATAGAGATCGCCCGTAAACCCCGGGAAGTGCGCTTCGAGGCGCGGCTCTTCTCCCCCGAATGTCGGCCGCACCCCGAGGTTCACGGCGGCTCGCCGGGCGACCGCTTCGTCGTCGATGTGGCCGTCCGCGACATAGACGCCCCGAAGCAGAGCGGAGACGCCGTCCATGTCCACGTTCGCGGTGGGGAAACCGAGGGCGCCCCCCCGATGATCGCCGTGAACGACCAAGCCCTCTATCTCATAAGGCCGGCCCAGGAAACGCTCCACCGCGGCCAGGTCTCCGCGATTCAACGCCGCGCGGATCCGCGAGGAACTGACGCGTTCGCCCTGGTCAAAGACCGTGTCTACCTCGATGGTCTCGAACCGCCCTTCGCCCAGCGTCCGCAACGTGGCCACATCCCCGGCCCGAAGGGCTCCAAACCGAAAGCCATGGCCAACCACCACCGTGGCCGCTCGTACGCCTTCGATCAGGGCCTCCTCGACGAATTGCGCCGGGGACAGGCGGGCCACCGCATCGTCGAACCGCAGGTGGACGAGTTCCCCGATGCCGATCTCGCGAAGCCGGCGTTTCTGGGACGCGCGAGTCTGGATGCGGGGAGGAGCGCCGTGCGGCGAAACCACCGCTGCGGGATGGGGGTCGAAAGAAAGGGCGGCCGGAACGATCGACGCCTTTCGCGCCGCGGCTACACAGGACTCGAGAAGGCGCGCATGGCCGAGGTGGACACCGTCGAAGTTTCCGATCGCGACCGCGCGAGGCCCCGGGTCCGCGGGGCGGCCAAGCAGCGATTCGACACGAAAGTCCACCCTGTGATGTCGGGCGCTTATCTCGACGTTGGGACTGGCGAGGGAGACGGAGTCACAGGGGCGGCCTGGACCGTGAAGATGCGGTCGATGTGGAGCGGGCCCTCGGGGCCTTTGGCCTCGACTCGATAGCCCTTCCCAGACACCACCAGGCTCAGGCCTTCCATCGAGGCCTTCGTGGCGAGACCTTCCGAAACGAGTTCGTCGATGCTCGCGGGCAGGCGACCATAGGCCAGACGGAAACCGCGGATGCGGGCATCGGCCGTCTCGAGTTTCTCGATGAGGCGCGTTTCCCGGGCGGTATTGACCGCGGGCTGAACCAGAGGCGGCAGACCGAACACGCCGAAAGGCGAGGTCAGATTCCGGTACGCGCCGAAGAGCGCGGCGAGGATGGCCACCGCCATCAGCGCGAGTCCCACACTGCCCACGCCGCCTCCGGAGCGGGAACTTGTGGTGGAGCCCTTCACGTCGGTCAGCGCCACCACGTCGCGATCCATCAGATCGAGCAGGGTTCGGCACACCGCGAAGTCGTGGAGCGGAGTCGATTCGACGATCTGCTGGCAGGTCTTCTTTCCGTCGACCGCGTTGAACACCAGAAGCTCGTCTCCCGAGAGCGCCAGCTTGGAGCCCGCCTTCTCGGCCATCCCCGCGAGCAGGCTGTCGAGTTCGTCCTCGCCTCCGCCCTTGGCCGTGACCTGGCTCGGATCGACCACCTTCTTGAAGACGGCGGCCATCGAGGGAATCTTGCGTTCGATGATCGGCCATTCGTCGACCATCCGAATGCCTTCCATCAACACGAAGTCGGCGCCCAGCGAGACCGCGCCCGTTCTTTCGTAGTCGACGGTGGCCTGGGTCTCGAAAGCGTACTCGCCTTCGCGCCAGCGGAACAACCGGAAGACCACCTGGAAGAGCTGGGCCTCAACCGCTTTGCGGAGCATGTCTTCGGAAACGATCTGCTCGGAGATCAACACGTGACCGAGGCGTTGCATCGTCTGCTTCTGGACCGAAAGCGCCTGGTTCAACTGCTCCTGGCTGATGGCGCCCTGAGTGACCAGTGAGTTGCCAATGCGGTCGGAGGGCCTCGTCATCGAGGAATCGGCGGCCACGATGTTCCCGTTCTCGAAGATGACGTTGACGCTCTCGCCCTGGGTGGAGAGATGGAGCGTGCCCGTCTTCCGCTGAAGGCCGATCAGCTGAACGATGTCGGGGAGACCGAAGTCCTTGAGGGTTCCGGCAAGAGCCATGGTCTTAAGCCTCGCCCTCGCGCACGCGTCGCGGCGCCGCCACGACCACCGGCTTGGGCTTCACGGCCTGCGCGGCGACATAGGCGAGTGCGGCGACCGCCGCGAACACCACCTTCAGAAGACCCGCGACCGGGCCGTCAGAGACGATGCCGGGAGAAAAATAGTGCAGGCTCAGCCACGCGCCCGCGGAGACCGCCCAGGTGAGGAGGATGGCGAGGCCGAGGGGGAATTGGCCCACCGAAAGGTGCGCGGCGCCGGGGGCGACCAGCGACGACACCCGGTGCAGCAAAGACTTGAGGGTCACGAAACGCGCGATCTCCGTGGCCTTGGCGGCCCGGGCGGCGGGAGGAATCCCGCGTTTCACCACGAAGAGGTGGTGGCACTGCGAGCAGACATCCTGCGACGTCGAACGGGTCTGGCACATCCAGCAGAACGTGGTGCCGCACTTCGGGCACTGCTTGGAGAAGCTGCGCGCGCCGCGCAGTTTCATGATCGCGGGGATGAGCAGAGCGCACACCAGCGCCATCGCGGTGAGCCGGGTGAGCGAGTTGTCCGCGTTGAAGGAAAGTCCGGGAAGCGCGGCTCCCAGGATCTTTGAAGCCTCGGGCACGATGTCCGGCGGAGCCTGGAGCGAAGAACCATCCCGATCAAAGGAGAAGAGCTGATCGTACCGGGCGAGGAGGGGGGCATCGAGCGCGTCTCCCTTCTTCCTCGATTCCTTGCTCTCGTCGAAAGCGAGCGTGTTCACCTGAACCAGTGAGAGGTTGTAAAGGGCGGTGGCCCGGTCCCGCGCGCTCAGCGACCCCTGGCTCGCCTCCGTGAACCCGGGAATCGCGCCCGCGAAGTTGGCCTTGTTCAGTTCGAGAGCCGCCGCGTTGTGGGCGAATCGCGGATCCGCGTTCAGCCGGGCCTGCAGGACGGCGGCCGCCTCGTCAAAACGGCCGGCGCGGCGAGAGAGGCTCGCGGAAACAAGAGACCAGTCCAGATCGGTTGGATCTTTGGCCAGGCGCTCTTTCACGAGTTCCTCCGCTTCCGACGACGTGCCTCCGTTCGCAACCAGGTGCAGCGCCTTTGCGGGGATGGCGGCGTCGATTGCGCGCTGGTGGGTGATCATCGGAATCGCGAAACTCGAAAGGGCGAGGCCGAGCAGCAGCGCGCCCGTGACCGCCTTCTCCTCGCGGGACTCGAAGATGAAGAAGAGGGTCGCCCACCAGAAAGGCAGGTATCCCCACCCCATCAGACCGGCGAGGGGCAGGGCCAGGAACAACACCGCCATGGCAAGGGACAAGGATTTGAGCGCGTCCGGAAGCCCCTCCGCCACATCGTGACCGAACACCGCGGCGTATCGGATCAGCAGCGCGAGCGAAAAACCGAAGGCGAAGAGCGCGCCGATCACGAGCAACCCGAGTAGCCGGAAAGATCGCAGCCGGCCGGCCTGGAGCGGATTCGCCGCGGCGAGGTCGAGCGCGCTCCAGGCGTCGCCGGTTTTGCCCTCGGCGGCGGCCCGACGAACCCTGGCCGCCGCGGAGTCCGGATCGAAGCCAACCGCGGCCGTGAGACTCGCGACCGAATCCGCGGGTGTGGCTTCAAGACCCCGCACTTCGGAGCGGCCCGAGATCGCTCCCGCGACCTCGTCGACCGTCGTGAGATTGCGCTCCGCGCGCATCCGCTGAAGATTCATGAGCGCCCGCGATGCCGCCTCCTGATCCTGCAGCCTGGTGGCTTCGAGCCAGGCCTTGAGATCCGGGCCGAAGCCATCGAGGGGCGTCGAGAGAACCGGTGCTACGGCTTCCATGGGCGCAGGGCTCGGCGCCTCGGAGGGCGTGGCGGTCTGGGCGAGGACGAGAGAGGTCAGGGACGACAGGAGGATCGCAGCTGTCAAGTTCGCGACCCTTTCGCCGAACCGACGAAGGCCAGACGCAGATCGAACAGGATGGCGTCGAGGATGCGCGACTCGTCCTCGCTCCGCCGGCCTTCGCTCTTGTCCTTGAGCATCTCGAGCGCGCTGATCATCTGACGCGCGGCGCCGAGATCCTTCTGTTCACCGCCGAGGTAGTCCGCGGCCTGAGTGGCCAGGGAGATGACGAACGAGGAGAAACTGACGGGCGACGAAGCCCCATCGTCCTTTGTAGACGACGCCTCGGCTTTCTCCGGGGACGGAGAGGGGGACGGCGCCTCCGGCGAGGCGGATGGCGAAGACTCGGGAACATCGGCCTTCAATTCGCCATCGGCCGTGAAGTGTCGCCGGTCGGTCACCTTCAGGTTGGGTTCGGCCTGGTCCATAGGTTGGGATGGATCGTACACCAGCGCCGGGGGAGATTGGACGGCGGTCCGACGACTTTCAACCCTGCCGCTGGGGTCGCGCGCGCCGACGCCATCGGATGAGCCGCCACGCGAGGTAGATGGCGACGAGCCACGGAAGACCGGAGGCGAATAGTTCGATCAGTTCCCCCACGGACTCGCTCATGAGGCCGACCGACTGGCGAAGGGCGGACACAATGGGATCGAGCGCACCCGGGGTCACGATCGCCGCGGGTTCGTAGAGCGAGAGGGTCAGCGTCGACAACGAGACCTGATTGTCGAAGTACCGCCTCTCTCCCTCGGCCTGCTCGATCTCCTCCACCACCCGCGCGATTTCGCGCTCCACCGCCAGGACCTCCGAAACTTTTCCGGTCTGACGAATCAGGATCTCACGCAGGCGCGCGACCGTCTCCCGCTTTACCCGCAGGCGTGTCTCGAGGTCGGCATAGGCGCGGGTGACGTCCTGGGTCTGAACCGCTTCCCCGCGAACCCGGCCCAGCTTGCGCAGGGCCTTTTCAGGCGCAACAGGGGTGTCGGAGACGGGCATGGGTGACGGAGTCGGACCAGGACAACTGGCGAGCTTGCCCCCGGATTGGAGCGCGCCGTGGGCACCACCAATGCCGA
>JANNJB010000407.1:0-2524 GCA_031405615.1 Vicinamibacteria bacterium
CAGAAAACCGCCTGAAATGGTGCGTTCTTAAAAGGGGTTTCTCAGCTCACTATGCGGTCGATCCGGTCTGGTCGAAACTTCGCGGGACCCGGCTGGTCGTCCTCTCCGCCTGTCACGGCGCCGCCGAGCGGGCCGCGACAAGCGGGGCGGCTCTGGGTCTGGTGCGCGCCATCACGGACGCAGGTGCTGAGAATGTCATCGCTTCCACCAACCGAACCGCCGATCACGCCGCGCGCGTCCTCATGAGACGCCTACACGCTCCGGGAGACATTTCGGCGTGCTCCGGCATCTGTGGAATGCCAGCGACAACGACACCGACGAAAACAGGCCCCTGCCGATCTCTGACCAGAACCTCCACGGGTCGCTCGAAGGCCTCATGGTGAGGAAGAGCGGGGGCAAGGCTCTGTCGGATGGCGAACTTCTGAGCGCTCTCCTCGAGGTGATCATGATCCCGAACCGGCCTCAATTCTCCCCGCCGGCCCGCCAATGATCGTCAGTTAGCTCGAGTCACACGACCCGGACGTGTTCCGGTCAGGCGATCGTTTTCCAGCGTGATCTTGCCGGAGACAACCGTCGCGCGATAGCCGTGCGCGGGTTGAAGGAAACGCTTTCCACCCGCAGGGAGATCGCGAACGAGCCGGGGGGCTTCGAGACTCAGGGCCTCTGGGTCGATCACGTTGATGTCGGCCTTGAGGCCTACCGCGAGAGCCCCGCGGTCGCGCAGACCGATGAACTCCGCGTTCCTGCGGGTGAGCATCGAGACAACCTTCTCGAGCGCCAAACGCGGGCCGCGGATGCGGTCGCGTGTCCAGTGCGCGAGCATCGTCGTGGGGAAACTCGCGTCGCACGTCGTGCCGACATGCGCGCCGCCGTCGCCAAGCCCGGCGAGGGCGAGAGGGTGCTCGATCATCTCGCGGAGGTGTTCGAGATCGCCGCCCTGGTAGTTGAAGAGGGGGAAGTAGATGAGTGCCCTGCCTTCATCGGCGGTGAGCGCGTCGAGAATCGCCTCGAGGGGTGAGATTCCACGAGCGGCAGCCGCGGCGAAGAGCGAGGTTTCAGGAAGCGGCTCGTAGTCCGGCACGACACCGAGCGGGAAGAGACGCCGGCTCAACATGCCGATCTGCGCGAGGAGAAGGTCGGCAAGAGGAGGAATGGGCGAGCCATCGCCTGCCATACGTTCGGATTTCTCGGACAGGAGACGCGCCTTGATGTCGGGCTCGGTGAGCTTTCGTGCTCGCTCGGCGAGCGGCAAGTTGGCGAACGTCTTGTACGTCGGAAAGCCCATGAACGGATGGAACGTCGCGTCAAGGCCGAGGAGCAGGCCGATCGGCCGGGCCGCGACCTGTACCTTCATGTCGATTCCCTTTGCTTTGGCTCCGGAGGTTCGGGCGAGAATCTGTCGCCACTGGTTGGGTGCTTGATCCCGCTCCATCAGCGAAATCGACATCGGCCGTCCGCCGGCCGCCGCCGCCATCGATTCGAGAACATCGAACTCGGCATCGAATCGCGTCGGATCGCGGAGCATGTCGAAGTCGGACACCGCCTGGATCACGCCGTGACCGAGACCATCGAACGCCGAGGCGATCCCCTGAAGCTCTGCCACGCTCGATTCCGACGATGGTGTCCACTTCCCTTCGATGGTGCGGTGATTGTCGGTGCGTCCGGTTGAGAATCCGATGGCCCCCGCTTCGAGAGCCTCGCGACACAGATCGCGCATGGCCGCGATGTCGTCTCGTGTCGCCCGCTCCAGCAAAGCTCCGCGTTCGCCCATGACGTGAAGGCGCAGGGCATCGTGAGGGATCTGGGCGCCGATGTCGATCGTGCGCGGCATGGAGTCGAGAGCATCGAGATATTCCGGGAAGCTGCGCCAGCCCCAGCGCAAACCCTCGGCGAGTGCGGCGCCCGGGATGTCCTCGACACCTTCCATCAGACCGATGAGGCGGTCGTGATCGCGGTCGTGCACCGGCGCGAAACCCACACCGCAGTTGCCCATGATTGCGGTCGTGACGCCGTGCTGGGCGGAGGGAAGCATGTCGGCGTCCCACGTGGCCTGGCCGTCGTAGTGCGTGTGCACATCGACGAAACCGGGCGTGACAATCGCTCCTTCGGCATCGATCACGGTGGTGGCGGCACCGTCACACCTGCCGATTTGCACGATCCGCCCATCCTTCACCGCCAGGTTCGCGGAGAAGGCTGGAGCCCCCGTTCCGTCGACCACACTTCCGCCTACGATCTTCAAGTCCCAGGTCATGTCAGTGGCTCCGTTTCGATGGCGGCCGCAGCCGGAGAGAGTGTCGGTGGAATGGGCGTTCGCTGCGACCACCACGCAGCTAGCGCACCACCCGAGATGAGATGCCACACCCCCCAGCCCGCGGTGATCAGGGCCGCGCCACCGAGCCCCTTGAAGTGGCCAAGAAGAATGACCAAACCGAGCCCGGAGTTCCGAATGCCGGTTTCGAACGTGAAGGCCCGCTGCGCCGCGTCCGGCAACCCCGCTACCCGCGCCGCGCCGTAACCGAGGGCC
>JANNJB010000408.1:0-2075 GCA_031405615.1 Vicinamibacteria bacterium
GGGATTTTGAGCGCGAGTCGCAAGATCGTAGCGCGAAGCTGCGCTCAACTAAGCCGAGTAAGGAGCCACACGATTCCTTCGTTGCGCGTTCCAGTGGCGACGCACGAGGCGGTCCCGGCGCAGCGAGCCCACACCAGTGCCCGGCCCCGCGGGCCACAACTACCAACCGTGCCGAGGATCGCTTCGCTCCCCGCAAAACGTCCGGTCGCTCGCGATGACGACGTGGGGTTTCTCTTCCCAGTCACGGACCTTAGTTCGTGGAGCGGCTCACAACGACGGCGGGGCGGTCCGATGGCGCGCGGTTCGTGAACTGCGTCCGCAGCCGGAGACCTGAAGACGCTGTTTGACCGCTCGTCACCCCCGCCCGACCCCATCCGTTTCGACGGGGGAGTGCCAACTCCGTCTGAGGGCAAAGCGGGGGCCTAGCGTGAACTCCCGTTTCCGACCGCGACGTCTGGTGACCGTGGAGCCCGTCGAGGAGCATCTCGTTCGCGTTTATGCGCGGACGGGACGGAACGTCGCGATCGGTAACGGGAGTTCGCGCTAGGTCCCGGCTTCCGCTCCCAAACGGACTGAGCTGCGCCGGGATGACGAGAGGTCAATCAGCGACTTCGGGTGTCCGGGTACGGACCCCGCGTGTAGCATCCCCGGATGGCCGAAAAGACCGTCCGCCTGACTCCAGGGAAGCGCATCCTCTTCCTCACCAAAGACCCTGAAACCGTCCGGCAGCAGTTGCGCGGCGAGTTGAACCTTCAGATGAAGGACCTCAGGGTCGAGGACCTAATGGATGACATCAACACCGATGCGATGGCCCCCGCGTGGGCCTGCTTCGACTATCGCCCCGATGCCCAGGCCCGCAGCGCCTACGCCGGCATCACTCTCAACGGCGAACGGCTTTTCTGGGACGGCGCGCTCCTCGAGGGGAACTTCGAAGTCATCGTGTCCGGGAAGCGCAAGGGTGTCGGGTCTTCGCGCGAGCAGGCGGTGCAAGCCGAGAAGTACGCGGGCATTCGAATCGCCATCGCGGACGGCTTCGCGCCCATCCACGCGCGCAACAACATCAACTCCGGTGTCCTTATGGCCGGGCATGATGTTCTTCTCAACCTTCAGGCCGGGGAAGACGTCCCGATCGAGACGTTCATGACCGGCCGGGATCCGGTGACGAAGCTCATCATCGAGGCGGGCGGCCTGTTCGCGTTCACCCGCGCGGTGGCGAGGGGCGAGGCGCAGCTTCCGCAGCCGACCACCGCGGCGCGTCCCATGACCATCGCCGAGAAGATCCTGCACTCGCGGATCGCGACACCTGGCAAGCCCGCGGCGATCAAGCCCGGCGACGCGGTGGCGGTGAATGTCGACGGAGGCTTCTCGCACGACTTCACCTCCGCCCAGGTGCATTACTTCCTCACCGAGGAGTACGGCGAGGGATACAAGCTCAAAAACCCGTCGAAATTCGCGGTCTTCGAGGACCACATGCTCTACGCGCAGGAGATGCCGACCTACGCGAAGTTCCGGCCGAAGCTGATCGAGCAGAGCGAACGCCAGCGTGCCTTCCAGGCCGCCACCGGGGTTCGCGCGTTCCTCGCGAAAGATGGAGTTTCCCCGGGCATCTGCCACACCGTGGCCCGCGAGAAGATGATCGAGCCGGGCGACTTCATCCAGGCCACTGACTCGCACACCTGCATGGGCGGGTCGCTCAACTCGCTCGCCTACGGGGTCGGCGCCACCGAATACGCGGCTCTGGTGTACTCGGGGCTCACCTTCATCGAAACCCCGGGATCGATTCGGTTCGAACTCATGGGCTCGCTCCGGCCGGGCGTCACCGCGAAAGACGTGATGCTCTTCATTTTGAAGGAATACGCGAAGCCAGGGAAAACGCTCGACCTGGTGATGGAGTTCGGCGGCCCGGGCCTTGCCGCACTCTCGCCGGACGAACGCGCGACCATGGCCAACATGGCCACCGAGTGCGCGGCCAAAGCCGGTGTCTTCGAGGGCGACGAGACCACCGTCGAGTGCATCGGCTGGTCAGGTGGGAAGCGCCCCGATCTGCCCACCGCCGCGGTGTCGGCCGCCGTGCC
>JANNJB010000409.1:0-9355 GCA_031405615.1 Vicinamibacteria bacterium
GAACGGGCCCGGGCCCTTAAGGGTCTGGACCAGGCCTGCGGCCTGGAGGGCCGCGGCGAGGCTCTTGAATGTTCCCGCGGCGGCCGCGGTATCCACGATGTCCTTGCTCTGGGCGGCGGCGGGAATCGCGGAGGCCAGCAAGGCGAATACGGCAAGGGCTCTGAGTGTTTTCATCGGTGTGTCCTTCCTTTTGGGGACGGGAGCGCCCCTTATCCCGTGAGTCTGCGAGCCGCCGGCTTGCGGGCGATATGACGCCGGTCATGCGCTTCCCGAAATTCACTCGCAAGCGCCGGGCATTAGACTCCCGCTCCACTTCCTCTCGACCGGAGAACCCATGGGCCTTTTTGGCAAACCCGACTCGAAACCCGCGAACGAAACCGCACCGCAGCCGATAGCACCTCCGCCTCCTCCGCCCAAGCCTCAGGCGAAGAGCACCGTCATGGGTGAGAAGACCCGCTACGTGGGCAAGATCGAGACCGACGAGCCCCTTCTGATCCAGGGCAAAGTCGAGGGGGAGATCCGTTCGACGAGCGAGGTGGAGGTGGGCGAGTCGGGTGACGTGAAGGCCACCATCGCCGGGCGGACCATCGTGATCTCGGGCCGGGTCACGGGCGACTGCAGCGCTTCGGACCGGCTCGAAATCCGGGCCTCGGGGAAACTCACCGGCAGCATCAAGGCGGCGCGCATCGCCATCGCCGACGGGGCCGAGTTCAAGGGAACGAGCCAGATGGCCGGGGCCACAAAGTCCTGAATACCTCACCCACGCCAAGGCCTCGCTATACTGAGGCTTGGTCCCCCATGTCAGCCTCGAACCTCACTCCCACTGAGCCGCCCGAAGTCGCGGCCGCGGATGCTTCGGCTCCCGAAAACAGCCCCGAAGTCTCGAATCTGGAGCCGGATCGCGTCACCGTCCTGGAACAGGAGGTGGCGGTCCTCAAGGATCAGCTTCTGCGCCGTCGGGCCGAATTCGACAACTATCGCCGCCGGACGGAGCGCGACCAGCGCGCCACGGCCGATGACGCGGTGATCTCGCTTCTCTCGGATCTTCTCCCCTCGCTCGACGCCCTCGAAAAGGCGCTCGCCGCGCAGGGAACACTCGACGAAATCCGGGCCGGCGTGGAGATCACCCTCAAAGACGTGGCGACCACACTGACGAATCGGGGGGTGCGGATCGAAGATCCCACCGGAGAGAAGTTCGAACCCCTTCGCCATCAGGCGCTTTCCTACGAACCCGTGCTCGGCGCCGAGGACGGTTCGATCGCGACCTGCTACCGGAAGGGTTACATCCTGGGCGAGCGGCTGATCCGCCCGGCCCTGGTGAAGGTGGCGCAGAAGGCGACCGAGGAGAATCCCTCGATCGTGAAGCCGGTTTCCCACTAGGAGAGCTCAATGGGACGAATTATCGGCATCGACCTCGGCACCACGAACTCGTGCGTTTCCGTCATCGAGAACGGCCAGCCGGTGGTCATACCGAACGCCGAGGGCGCGCGCACCACGCCCTCCGTCATCGCCTTCACCGCCAAGGGCGACCGCCTGGTCGGCCAGATCGCGAAACGCCAGGCCATCACGAACCCGACCAACACTCTCTACGCGGTCAAGCGTCTCATCGGCCGGAAGTTCAACTCGCCGGAAGTGGCGCACGCCCGGAAGTTCGCCCCCTTCGAAGTGGCGGAAGCGCCCAACGGCGACGCTCACATTCGCGCCGCCGACCGCCTCTACGCGCCGCCCGAGATTTCCGCCCTCGTCCTGCAGAAGCTCAAGCAGGGCGCCGAGGAATACCTCGGAGAAACCGTCGACGAAGCGATCATCACCGTCCCCGCCTACTTCAACGATCCGCAGCGGCAGGCCACCAAGGACGCGGGCATGATCGCGGGCCTCAAGGTGGGCCGCATCCTGAACGAGCCGACGGCCGCCGCCCTCGCGTACGGTCTGGGTGGCAAGGGTCAGAAGAACCAGTACGTCGCGGTCTACGACCTTGGCGGCGGCACCTTCGACATCTCGATCCTCGAGGTGAGCGACGGGGTCATGCAGGTTCGCGCAACCGGCGGCGATACCTTCCTCGGCGGCGAAGACTTCGACCAGCGCATCATCGACTTCCTCGTCGAAGACTTCATCAAGAGCACGTCCATCGATCTCAGTCAGGACCGGATGGCCCGCCAGAGGCTCAAGGAAGCGGCCGAGAAGGCGAAGTGCGACCTCTCCACCACCGACTCCACCGAGATCGTCCTGCCCTTCATCTCCGCGGACGCTTCCGGCCCGAAGCATCTCTCGACCACGCTCACCCGCGCCCAGTACGAGGCGATGACTCAGGACCTTCTCGCGCGAACCGAGGAGCCTTGCCGGCGCTGCCTCTCTGACGCCGGCCTCAAGGCCGACCAGATCGACGACGTCATCCTCGTCGGCGGTCAGACCAGGGCGCCCCAGGTGGTCGACGTGGTGCAGCGGGTCTTCGGACGCAAGGCGAACCGGAACATCAATCCCGACGAGTGCGTGGCCATGGGCGCGGCGATCCAGACCGGCATCATGGAAGGCGAAGTCAAGAGCCTCGTGCTGCTCGACGTCACGCCCTACACCCTCGGCATCGAGACGATGAACGGCACGTTCACACCGATCATCGACCGTAACTCGGCGATTCCCACGCGGCGAAGCCGGATCTTCACCACCGTCACCGACAACCAGACGAGCGTCGAACTCCACGTTTTGCAGGGTGAAAGCGACATGTCGGCCTACAACCGGTCTCTCGCCCGCTTCGATCTCACCAACATCCCGCCTTCTCCTCGCGGCCTGCCCCAGATCGAGGTCGGCTTCGAGATCGACTCCGACGGCATCGTCTCGGTCTCGGCCCTCGACCAGGCCACCGGGCGTTCGCAGTCTCTCGTCATCCACCCCGCGAGCGGCATCAATGAGCGGGAACTCGAGCGGCTCGTGGGCGAAACGAAGCTCCGCCAGGTGAACGAGAAGGAAACGAAGGAGAAGGAAAAGCTTCTCCAGCAGGTGAGCGGCCTCGTCGCGAACTCGCAACGCACCCTCACCCTTCTCGACCGGAAGCTCTCGGCCGAAGAGAAGACGAAGATCCAGACCGCCATCATGGACACCCAGCGCCTGAAGATCGACGACACCATCTCGACCCTTCAGCGTTCCCTGCGCGAGATGGAAGAGATCGCCCAGATCCTTTCGTCCGCGATGCTCCGCGCCTAGGCGTCCCAACCGACGTTCCACGGCCTCGCTTCGGCGAGGCCCGATTTTTCTGAGTGAAGGCTGTAATCCTCTAACCCATGGCTCGCGACTACTACGAAGTTCTCGAGGTCTCGAGAACGAGCACCGACCAGGAGATCAAATCCGCGTACCGGAAGATCGCTATGAAAGAACACCCGGACCGCAATCCCGGGGACAAGGCCGCCGAGGAAAGGTTCAAGGAAGCGGCCGAGGCCTACAGCGTGCTCTCCGACCCCGAAAAGCGAAAGCGCTACGACGCCTACGGCCATGCGGGCGTATCCGGTTCCGCGGCTTCGGGTGGCTTCGATCCATCCACGTTCGCGGACTTCTCCGACATCCTTGGCGACTTCTTCGGCCTGGGCGACCCGGGAAGGCGACGTGGCGGCGGGGCCCGGCGCGGCGCCGACCTTCGCTACACCATCGAGATCGATTTCGAGGAAGGCCTCTTCGGAGCCACCAAGACCATTCGCGTGCCGCGTCACGAGAAATGCGCGACGTGCAGCGGCTCGGGTGCTGCCGCGGGCAGCAAGCCGACGACCTGCGGGACGTGCAACGGCACCGGTCAGATCGCCTTTCAGCAGGGCTTCTTCACGGTGGCCCGCACGTGCGGTCGGTGTCGCGGCTCCGGGAAAATCATCGCGTCGCCCTGCCGCGACTGTCGCGGCGAGGGTCTCGTGCCGAAAGAGCGGGAGATCCAGATCAAGATCCCCGCGGGTGTGGACACCGGGTCGCAGCTCCGGGTTTCCGGCGAGGGCGAACCGGGAATGAGTTCGGCGCCTCCGGGCGACCTCTACGTCGTTCTGCGCGTGCGCGATCACAAGGACGGTTTCTTCAAACGTGACGGCACGGCACTTGTCTGCGAGATACCGATCAGCTTCGTTCAGGCGATTCTCGGCGACCAGGTTGAGATACCGATGCCCGACGGTTCGCGCGCCAAAGTCACGGTGCCCGAGGGCGCGCAGCCTGGGTCGGTGCTTCGGCTCCGCGGGCAGGGCGCTCCCGAACTTGGAGGCCGCGGGCGCGGCGATCTCTACGTCCAGATCAAGGTGGTCATACCGAAGAAGATCGGCGGCGAGGAGAAGAAACTCCTCGAGAAGCTCGGCAAGACCATGAACGTCGATCTCAATTCCAAGGGCAAATCGTTCTTCGAAAAAGTCCGGGATTTGTTGGATTAGCTGGGGGGCCGCAGACCCGAACCGCCGCCATGCTCAGCCTCCCAGATCCGATAAACAGTCGCCCGCCAGAAGCGTCCGTGATGGCCTGGGCTCTGGTCGTTCCCGAGGCGATCGAGGACGAGGCTTCCGGCCTCGTCTGGACCGCGGGCTGTACTGGAGTCACGATCGAGAAGGTCACGGCGGACACGATCCGGCTCGTCTGCTTCTACGACGATGCCGACGCGCACGCCGAGGAAGTCCACAGAGTCGCTCAAGTCCTTGGCACGACCGCGGTGAGGATCCAGGTTCCCAATCCGGATTGGGTGCGGAAGTTCAAGGAGACGTTCATCACGTTCGACGTGCCGCCCTTTCGGATCGTGCCGGAGTGGGTGGCGAACCCGCCCGAAGCGGGCCGGCAGCGCAGTCCCTTCATCCTTCGCGTCGACCCGGGCCGCGCGTTCGGCACCGGCACTCACGAGTCAACACGGCTGTGCCTGCAGACCCTGGGGGCGATTGGGCCGACCCTGAAGGAGCAGGCTCCCACCCTCGATCTCGGCTGCGGCACGGGAATCCTCGGCATCGCCGCGATCCGCCTGAAGAACGCCCGGGTGACCGCGTGCGACAACGATCCCCTCGCGATGGCGGTGGCCCGAAAACACGCGCGGATGAACGGGGTGAAACTACGCCTCCTGCAGATGGACGGTTGCCGGAGCCTGAGGCCCGCGCAGTTCGATCTCGTCCTCGCCAACCTGATGGCGCCCTTTCTGATTTCGCGGGTCGACGAAATCACCGCGATGGGCGCCCCCGGATGCCGGTTCATCCTCGCCGGCCTCCTCCGCGAAGAAGAAGCCGCGGTAAAGGCCGCCTGGCCCGCGGACTGGAAGGTCCAGGCCACCTACCTCGGCGAGTGGACCAGCCTCCTCTACGAGCGTCCGTGACTCTCCACCGATTCCACCTCCCCGACGCGGCGCCTGGAACCATGGCCCTGCCCGAGGCCGCCCGTCAGCACGCGACGCGGGTGATCCGCCTCGAGGTGGGCGATCCCCTGCTCGTATTCGACGCGGGGGTCGAGTTTTCCGCCACGATCGCGGCCATCGAGAAACACCGCGTGTTGATCGAGGTCGGGGGCCAGACCGCCGGCCGGCCCGAGCGTTCGATTCCGATTCACCTGATCATGAGCCCGCTCAAGGGCGACCTGACCGAACTCGTGATTCAGAAGGCGACGGAGCTGGGGGTCGCGTCGATCACACCCGCGCTCTTCGAGCGGACGGACACCGTGGCCAGGCGAGAACCTACGGAAGCTCGAACCCTTCGCTGGAACCGCGTGGCGACGAGCGCCGCGGAGCAATCCGGCCGATGCGTGGTTCCGAAGATCGCGCCCCTGGTCGACCTGGGACAGGCCATCGCCTCTCTCGGACCGATGACTGAAGGTCAGTTGAGGGTTGTCGCCACGGAACCGTCTATCGACATTCACGCTTCGGCTCCATCCGTGAACGTGTCCAGTGTTCTTGCGATCGTGGTCGCCGTGGGCCCGGCGGGCGGGTTCGACGCCGCCGACCTCGAGGCCCTGACCGCAGCGGCGTTCTCACCAGAGCGGTTTGCGCTTCACACCCTGCGAGCGGAAACGGCCTGCGTGGCCGCCCTGGCGGTGTTGGGGGCTCGTTATCCGTGATTTCGGGGCACACGCACATTGCGGGGCACGCGCAGCGTGCCCCTACGGTTGGGGTTTTGCGACGTTCGGGCCATGTAGGGGCGCGCTGCGCGTGCCCGTCGGGTGCGGGTCGCGGGGTTTCGGGGCACGCGCAGCGTCCCCCGAGGGGAGGCTGCGCGCTGCCCCTACAACGTCTCCCCGCAAAACGGACATTTTGTCGACCGTTGCGGCTGGGGCCTGCCGCAGTTCCAGCACAGGCCGCGCTTGGGGGCCTCGCGGGCGCGAAGCCTCTTGCGGATCTCTTCCATCTCCGTCTGCCGGTGGTCGATATCCGCGGCGGTCTGAAGATCCTCGAGGAGTTCCGAGGCGGACAGGTAGCGAACCGTGAGATCGGGCGCCATCGCCTTCATCACGATGTCCGAGAGTTCCTTCGAGATTCGTGAATTTCGAACGCGAGGCGCGGTGCACCGTCCCTGCGAGACCATCCGCTCGATCTCCGCGGGATTCGGGCTGAAGTACGGCAGCATCCCGGTGAGCATCTGATAGAGCATCACGCCCACCGAGTAGACATCAGCCGGTAGTTGGGCCTTGCCGGCGAACTGCTCGGGGGCCATGTACGGCGGGGAGCCGATGACCGTGTTCGCGTGCGCCCGATCGAGGATCCTCGACGTGCCGAAGTCGGCCACCTTCAAGACACCGCCCTCGGAAACTAGAACGTTCGCCGGACGCAGGTCCCGATGCAGGATCTGCGCCTTGTGAGCGTGCTCCACGCCCTTGAGGATCTGCACCGCCATCTCGACCGCCTTGAATTGATCGAGGACCTTCTCCCGATCGAGCAGGCCCTCGAGGCTTTCGCCCTTCACATACTCCATGACGATGAAGAACGTGCCGTCGATCTTCTCGGCGGTGAGGATCGAAACGATGTTCGGGTGATTGAGGGCGGCGAGGAGCCGCGACTCCTGGAGAAGGTCTTCCTCCTTGCCAGTCTGGCGGTGCGGAACCTTGATCGCGACTTTCTTGTCTATCCACGTGTCGCGGACGAGGAAAACCGTGCCAAAGCCCCCCGACCCAAGATTCTGGAGGATCTGATATTTCCCGACATTTTGGCCCAGCAGAAACACGCGCGGCGAGAGTATACGGGAGGCGTTTTCGGGCCCTTCTATTCGAGAAACAATCCCTTGCGGAGCTTCTCCATCTGCTCGGGGGTGAGTTTCTGGCGCTTGAGCGCGTTCATCATCCGCGATGCGCCCAGGGCGATGGGCCGATAGCCGCAGCCCTCGAGCATCTCCGGATTCGGCTGGTACATCAGCCCTCGCGGATAATCCCGGCACATCCCGGGGCGCGTCTCGTAACTGTCGCAACTCCGCGTCCTGCGGTCGAAGTGTTCGCACCGAAAAACGAACGCCTGAATGAGCTTGTCCTCTCGCACGAGGTGGAAGGCATTCACGTGCTTCTGCCATCCGAGGAAGATGGCCCGGAGCGAACGAAAGCGACGGACCGGCCAGGACACGGAAATGGCCGGCGCCTCGCAGCATCTGGCGCAACGCTCACACGAGCCTCCCAGATCGAACATGGGTTTCTCACGATTCGGTCGCCAGCGCCTGTCGAAGGCAAGATCTATCTCGAAAGCGGCAAGCGCCAGCCGCTTGAGGACCCGTCTGGGAAAGTTGTCGCGCACTTGAAACCGGAGGGTAACATCCCCACCATCTTGCCCCCTTTCGCCGGACGGGAGATGGCGTTCCTCTGCGTCGCCACCCTCGTTCCGCGCATCCTGCTCGCCATTGGCTTGGGCGTAGCCGGAAACCCCGAGCGGTGGGAATACGACGTGATCGCGGCGAACATCGTGAGCGGCCAGGGTCCCATCTACGATCGCGAAGGTTTCGTGTACGCGGCCTACGCTCCGCCTCTGTGGTCGTACGTGCTCGCGTTCCTGCTGCTCCTTCCCGGCGATTCCCGGGTGACCATCCAGATCGTCCAGGCTCTCCTGTGTCTCGGAACCGCCGTCGCGGCCGCGAGGATCGCGCAACGAATCTCGGGCCACTCAGGAATCGCGATGATCGCGGGGCTGCTTGTGGCGCTTCAACCCTCGCTCCTCTATTACTCGGTCGTGAAGAGTGATCCCCTGCCCCTGAACGCCTTATTGCTCAGCGGTATCGCGCTTGCGGGCCTGAACCTCCTCGAGTCAAACGATCGGCGCTCTGCGCTTGCCTTAGGAGTGCTGACCGGCGTGGGCATCCTGTCCCGGGGCACGCCCGCGGTGGCCTTGCTCGTGGTGGGGATCGGCCTCGCCATCCGCTTTCGAGCGCGGGCCTGGCCCCCGCTCGCCCTCGCGACCATCGCCTGCGCTGTTTCAGTCTCGCCCTGGCTGGCTCGGAACCTGGTCGTGATCGGCTCACCCCTGATCACCTCCACCACCGGAGAAAACTTCTGGCGCGGAAATCACCTGGGAGCGAGCGGTGGCGTCGTCGACCTCGACGGCGGGAGAATCACGATACTGGTTCCCTCGAACCCGGCCCTTCCGGCGCCGATACGATCCGTGCTCGCGACCGGAACCGAAATCGACCGGCACGAGGCCTTCATGACCGAGGCCTTTCGGTTCATCGCTCACGACCCGTGGGCAGCCGCGCGGCTCTTCGCGCGCAAGCTTCGGACGTTCTGGTGGCGCATCGACTCGGATCCCGGGGACTACCCGGCCATGGAGGCGCGCGGGTACGAGTGGATCTTCCGCGTGGAACTCACCCTCGCCCTCCTGGGCGCGTTTCTCGCACTACGCTCGCGCCGCAGCCGGGCGGCGGCGGGGCTCTGCCTTGCGCTGATCGTGGCGATCAGCCTGTTGCAGTGCGCCTTCTACGTCCAGGGCCGCCACCGCTTCCTGATCGAGCCGCTGCTATTGACCTTCACTGCCATCGGCGTGGGGCGATTGACTGAGTGGTGGTCGTCAGTTCGTCACGGTCATCGTGGAGTGGCCGTCAGTTGACGCGCGGAACCTCGAGTGCGAAGGGCGATGGGCCTCGCCTGAACGAGCGGACCGCAAGGCTCCTCTCAAGGCTTGGCGAGCGCGCAGCCTGGCCTTGGGCCAAGCGGTAGCTTCGCTCCATCGCATAGATGAACGCCATGCGGTCCGCGAATGTGAGGGCGAGCCAAGGCCCATCGTCCGCAGCTACCCACCGAGCGCGGCCTGGCGCTTCGACTTGGACTGCGTTCGCCTCCGCTCAGCGAGCAAGTCGACGGGCGAGGACCGCGTAGAGATCCTCCCGCAACCCTTCAATTAGCATTCTGGACAGCATGCATGCTGAAGCTTCTCTGAATCAGCCAATTGTCATCAACAAGAAGG
>JANNJB010000410.1:0-3833 GCA_031405615.1 Vicinamibacteria bacterium
GGGATGGACATGATGGGCAGCAGGTACCCCATTCCCGCGTTGGCGATCGAGATGTGGACCAGGCGCGACGTTGCGGCAATCGCGCCGATCGCCAGGGCGATGGCCCCCAGCCGCTCAACCCACGGGGCGCGGCTTCCGAGCAGCCACCAAAGGCCGATCAGCAGGCCCCCGATAGCAGGGCCAAGGAAGCCGATCGGCCCCGGCTCGGACATCAGTACCGGGGCCACAAAGGCGGTCAACGCGATCAGAACGACGAAAACGACACCCGGCCAAAGACGAAGCCTGGGCCCTTCTTTCGTTTCGAGAGAGCTAGCCATACCGAAATCGACGCATCTCCCGCCCGGTTTGTTCCCTTGGGAAGCCGGCGGGTCAGCGCAAAAGGCCGGTGTCCATGGTCAGGGCGATTCCGACAAACGAGCCATTTCCATTCAGGTTTCCAAAAACCCCGACGCCTAGACCCGCGTAGCGGTTCGCGAGTACGGCTCGTGCCTCGAAGGGGATGCCGACTGTTTGGCTCACTAGCCTCTCGTGACGGGTGACGCTGAACAGGCAGCCCGGATTGTTGCAGCCGCTGTCCAGGAAACGCCCGCGCCTCACGGACCGAACCACGGAAAGCCCGGCCGAGGCGGTCACGAACCCCGCCCTCCTCGCCGAGTAGTGGCCATAGAGGACACCGAACTCGGTGTCAGCCAGCGCGGGTGAGGGACCGAAGAGGTTGAATTCGGAGGACTCGGCGATCCGCAACCCAAACAGTCGAGATCCGCGGCGGGTCTGCGCGGAGGCCACACCCATGATTCCTCCCGCACTCGGGCCCAGGCCGAGCGAGATGATCGCGCCGCCCCCGGCGGTTGAAATCGGTTTCGTGTTTGCCTCGTCCGCCAGCGCAGGAGACGCAGCGGTGAAGATCAGCGCGATGACAAGGGACCGGACGGCAGTCGTTGTAGTCATGCCCGCGACTCTCGCGCCGCACGCCGCTCAAATCGCCCCCGCCCTGTTCCGGTTCTGCTGGTGTCACAATCTCTGGACACCGGATCATCTCCCAGCTGTCTTTCCCCTCATCACCCGACGCCCCGACGAAGCCCCTACCCAGCCCGGAGGTACTCACGTCACCCCCGCGCAGGCGGGGGCCTAGCGCGAACTCCCGTTCCGACCGCGAAGAGCCGCGACGATCAAGCCTTCAACGAGAATGGCGTGAAGTTCGTATCCCGGTCGTAGTAATCCTCGGACTCCGCCTTCTTCAGGAAGTTCACGATGCGGTAGGTGATCGGCGTGTTCACCACCTCCCAGCCCACCTTGAGCGCGTAGTTGCTCATCATCACCGCGATCACCTGTTCGAGCGGCCACACGCCATAGAAAGCGAGGGGATAGAAGATCGCCGAGTCGACCGCTTCGCCCACGATGGTGGAGCCAATCGTCCGCATCCACAAGAACCGGCCCTCGGTCTTGATCTTAATCTTCGCGAGCACGAACGAGTTGCAGAACTCGCCGCACAGATACGCGAACATCGACGCGAGGGCGATCCGCCAAGTGTTTCCAAAGACCGTTTCAAACGCCGCCTGATGGGGCCAGCCCGAGGCGGGAGGGAACGCGAGAATCGTGAGACTCATCAGGGACGCGAAGAGCAGGGCCGCGAAGCCCGTCCACACCACGCGGCGCGAACGCGCGTAGCCATAGACCTCGGTGAGGATGTCCCCGAAGATGTAGCTGATGGGGAAGAACAAGACGCCCGCCCCGAAAGTGAAGCCGAAGAGGGTGGCGACTTTCGATGCGCCGATCAGATTCGCGCAGAGCAGCACGGTGACGAACGCCGCCATCACGAAGTCGTAGTACTTGTAGGTTCGCTGGCCCTCGGGTGTCATGGACGTCGCAGTCTACGGAACCCTGCGCAGAGGCGGAATGGCCTGGTCTCTTGGTAGACTCCCCCCGCCGGTTCCGGTGCGATGCAAGGTCGCCCGCGGGCGCTTAACTCAGCGGTAGAGTGCCACCTTCACACGGTGGAAGTCGTAGGTTCGATCCCTACAGCGCCCACCAATCACGGGATCTTGAAGACCGCCTCGATCGGATAGTGATCGCTGCCGGTCCGCACCCGCCCCACGCGCCCCGGCCCGGTCTTGAGACCGGGCGTCGAGAAGAAGTAGTCGAACGTGTGCTTCCCCGCGGTGTCGTCCAGCGACTTCGAGAAGGTCCCGAGAATGCCCTCGACCGGCTCCAGCGCTGCGCCGGACATCGCTGCCGTCAATATGTCGCCGAGACCGCTGTTCCAGGTGTTGAAGTCTCCGCCGATCACGAGGGCCTTCGCCCGGGGCAGCGGCGTGGGCGTCTTGTCCCCTTCGCAGACATCGCGCGCGACACAGTCGAGAAGGCTTCGCAGCTGGGCCGTATAGCCGCGGGCGAGCATCCCGGATTGAAGGTGCACGGTCACGACCCGAACCGGCACGCCCTCGACCTCGACCACCGCGATCATCGCCGCCTTGCGTGCGGCGTCGAAATAACTATGGTCAGGGAGAAGGATCTTTCGATGAGCCGTGATGGGCCAGCGGCTTAAGGTCGCCACCCCGAAGAGATCCCGGCTCGTCGGATGAACGGTCGCGGGGTAATACGCGTAGGCAAGACTCAAGGCGGCCGCGACCTCGCGCGCAGTGCGCTCGTTGCTTTCCTGCAGGAGAAGGACATCCGCGTCGGCCATGGCGTTCGCGCGCAGGGTTGGCACGATGTCGGCGGTCGCGTAGCCGTAGTGGACATTGAACGAGACCACTGAGAAGCGGCCCTTTGACCCGCGGTTGATGAGGACCGCCGCGTGAGGAGGCAGCGGCCCGGTGAATACCGGACCTTCAGGGTCGAGGAAGTTACGGGCCCGTCCCCGCGAGGCGACCATGAACCATACGAGAAGGGCGCCCACCAGCAGGACGATCACCACACCCACGCCGATAGTCTTTGAGTTCACACGAGGTCCCGCTTCGAGGGTACCCCCTCGCGGCGTTCATGCCCGAAACGCGCGACTCCTACACGGGAGGCTGGCAGATCGCCTCGTCCATAGGCTCGGTGCCCACGAGGAAGCTCTCCGAGAACACCTTTCCGCAGTTCCGATTGGCGCGAAGTCCGGTGGCCTTGTCGATATTGACGAAAACCACACCTTCTTCGGGAGGCAGGAAGCCCCTCCTGCCCAGGCCCGCCACCGCCGACTTCATGAACTCGGTCCATATCGGCAGCGCCGCGCGCGAGCCCGCCAGATTCACGGGTGAGTTGTCGTCATAGCCGACCCAGACGATGGTCACGATGTCCGGCGTGTAGCCGGCGAACCAGGCGTCGCGGGTGTCGTTCGTGGTGCCGCTCTTACCCGCGGCCTCGGCCGAGAAGCCCATGCCGCGCGCCGCCGCGCCCGTGCCTTCGTTGAGGACGCTTTCCATCATCCTTGTCACGAGGTAGGTCGTTTCCTGCCGGACCACGCGCGTGGCCGAGGAGTTGCCGCCCAGGTCGAAGACCGTGCCGTCCCCGGTGGAGGCGCGCAGCAGAGCGAAAGGCTCGCGACGATAGCCCCCCGAGGCCAGCACCTCGTAAGCCGTCGCCATCTCGAGCGGGCTCACCTCGAAGGAGCCAAGGGCCACCGAGGGTACCGCCTGCACCGAACGCGAGATCTTCATCTGATCGCGCCACAGTCTCGCGATGCGCTCGTAGCCGATCATCTCCGCGACCTTGAGGGTCGCCACGTTGAGGCTCTTCGAAAGCGCGCGTCGAAGCGTCACCGGCCCGAAGTACTGGTCCTCGAAGTTCTGCGGGATGTACTCCTTGTCCTCATAGAAGAAGACGTACGGCGAATCGTCGACCACGGTCGC
>JANNJB010000411.1:0-1672 GCA_031405615.1 Vicinamibacteria bacterium
ATCAAACCGCCAATGACCGTCCCGATCATGATGCCGAAGGTCCCTATCGTGGACGACACAATGCCGACATCCCACAGATCAAAGCCCAGCTCGCGGAAGAACGGACGTTGAAGAGACTGCGCAAAGGCGTCCGCCAGTTTGAATAGAACCACGAAGGCCAGGATCTCGATCGCTCTCGGCCGCGCAAGCAGTCCAAGGAACGGTTCCCACACCGCCTCGCGTAGCGTGGTCGGCGCCTTCTGCTGCACCTCGGGCTCATCGGCCCAGAGGGTGATGAGAAGGCAGGGCACATAGCAGAAAGCAAGGAGCGCGTTCACCGCCGTCCACCCGTAAACGCCGGCCAGGGAGATGGCGAGCCCACCGGAGAGATTCATGGCCACGCGATACATCGCGGTGCGGGCGCCCACCGCAATCCCGTGCTCTTCATCGCGCAGGACCTCCACGGTATAGGCGTCGATCGCGATGTCCTGAGTGGCCGCGATGAGGGCGATAGCAAGACACAAGGACGCAATCACCGCGAAACGCTCGGGATGATCTGAGACGAAGGTCAGGGTAAGACCGGTCAGGAAGAGGCCGATCTGGGAAACGAGCACGTAACCGCGACGCCTTCCGAGGATCGGGACCTCATAGCGGTCCATGAAGGGCGACCAGAGGAACTTGAAGCTCCACGGCGCCTGGAAGAGAGTCAACAGGCCCACGATCCGGATGTCGACGCCGATGTCCTTGAGCCAGACGGGAATCGCGATCCAGACAAGGCCGAGGGGCAGCCCGGAGGAGAAACTCAGGAGGGCTACTACCGCGAGTCGCTTCGAGCGAACGGCGTGTTTGAGGCTCTCCAGGGTGCTCAGCCGCTCAGCCATGAAGCGAGGAGGATAGTCGGTCTAGACTCCTCCGCCATGACTCGGCAGGGCGGCCCCGATCCGGACGACTTCGAGAGCCATGCCACCGGCACGGCGCCTCGGCCGCAGAAAACCAGCCGGCCCGCAACAACGTCGGCTCCCGGTTCGGCTCCCGCGGTCACGGGAGATCTCCCCCCCGGGACGGTCATCGCGTCGCGGTATCGCATCGCGGGTCTCATCGGCGAAGGAGGAATGGGGCGCGTGTTCCGCGCCGACGACCTGCTCCTCGGCATTCAGGTGGCGCTCAAGTTCCTTCCGGAGTCTTTGAAGGACGATCCCGATCGCCTCGCGCGGTTCTATGGGGAGGTGCGGATCGCCCGCGAGATTTCTCACCCGAACGTGTGCCGCGTCCATGACATCGGCGAAGTCGACGGCGCCCCGCCGACATGGTCTTCGCCGGTGCCGATCTCAAGGAGATGCGGGATGAGAAGCGGACCGGGCCGCTCCCGACCGTAGGTAGCGCGACGATCGAGGCCGTCCGAGGCAAGTTCATCGTTTGGGGTGTCAATGGACCCGGCGTGAAGGACATCGTCTCGGCGCCCGTCTCCGATCGTTTCGCGGGGCCCGAGTACCAGGCAACGGTCCTCGACAATCTCCTCCATGGCGACGGACGGGTGTACGCCGATCGCCGCACCAATCTGATCATTCTCTACGCCCTCGCGGCCCTGCTCGGCGCGGTGGGAGGGCTCTCGCTGCCTCGCGGTGGTCAGGCGGGTGCGTGGTTCGTCGCGTCGGCGGGCTTCGTGTTCGTGGCGTATCGCATCTTCAAGGGC
>JANNJB010000412.1:0-2478 GCA_031405615.1 Vicinamibacteria bacterium
ACACGGCGGCGAGACCCCCCATCTCGGTGAAGACGTGCGCGCGGAAGCGGAGTTCGCGGCCCGGCACCTCGTAGGAGAAGTCGACGTCCTTGAGCGCTGCGATCTCCTCCCGCTGCTGAAGGGAGAGACGGGGCAGGATGAGCGCGCGCAACTGTTCCCCGGGCAGGGGGGGGCCCGGAAGCTCCTCCATGTGCCCCGCCTTCTTGATCGTGGGTTTACGGCCGGAGAGGAGGACGAGGTCATCCGCCTCCATTTCCACAGTCAGAACGAGGAGCTGATCGAGCGCGCTGCCCGCCACGGTTTGAATCCCGGTCCGGCTCTGCGAAGCGAACCTGAGCAGGAACTCGCGGGCGCGGAGCCGGTTCCTCGGGTGCGAGTCTTCCAGGACCGACTGGACGCTTGGGACTTCCTGGACCGCCTCGCATTGAGTGAGGCACTCGATGGCCGCGCCGCGCACATCGGGGTCGGGCGAAACCAGCATGGCGGCCACGTGAGGGGCGACGCTCAGCGCCTTGAGATCCCCGAGCGCGCGCAGACAGGAAACCTGAATCTCCGGCGAGCGGGTCATCATGTCGACCAGATGGGGAACCACACGGGGATCGCCGATGGTTCCAATCGCTTCCACCGCGCCCTCTCTCACCCACCAGTCGTTGTCGGAATCGGCCACCCTCACGAGCGTCCCGAGCGCGGCCGGGTTCTTGAGACGCTTCAGCATGTCCGTTCCGAAACGGCGGATCAGCGGATCCGGCTCGGAGAGAAGCTGGGCCACCGGCCGCAGAATGGAAGCGGAGGCGATCTCGACGAGCACGTCGCCCACGCGCTCTCTCACCCACCAGTCTTCATCCCGCAGATATTCGACGAGCTGCGGCCAGAGTTCTTCGGGTTTTCCGGCCGAACGCGCGAGTTCGACCCCGAAGCGTCGGACATCCGCGTCGCGGCTCTTGAGCAGCCACAAGACGGTCCGGGAAAGATCGGCGCGGCCTTCCTGGCCGAGCTGAGAGAGCAGGTTGGCGGCGGCGCTGCGCAGGAGCGGATTCTTGAGTTCGAGGGCTTCGACGAGCAAAGGGACAGCACTCTCGTCGCGCCGGATCTCGAGAACACCCAGGACGGCCTGGCGAATGGAGTTTGGACCCTCCCGCAGCTTGCGGGAGAGAACGCGGGTCGAGCGCACGCTGTTGAAGCGGGAGAGCGCCTGAAGAACCACCCGCGCCAGGTCGATGCGGTTGTCGTCGAGGATCGGCTCCGCCCGGTCGAAGTATTCGTCCTCGCTCGCGATGGCGCAAAAGCCGGTGGCGGCGGCGAGTGCCATGGCTTCGTTCGAATCGGACATGAGCGGAGCCAGGACCGCGGCGGCGCCGTGCGGGTCTTTCTCCGCGCAGGCCGGCGACGAGAGATGCTGGATGGCGCGCAATTTCTCGGCGGGATTCCCGAGGCTGAGAACGGTCTTGAGATGAGGCGACGCGTGCTGCGGCGCCATGGCCATGAGGACATCCATGGCTTCGATCCGGCCGGGAAAGGGGGGCTCGGCGATGAGTTTCCCCACCATGTCGAACACTGTGCGTCCGCCGATCTTGCCGAGAGCCCTGGCGGCGGCCCCGCGCAACAAAGGCTCGGGTGCGCGCAGGAGGCCGGCGAGTTCGCCATGGGACTCCACGCTGTTCACCCTGGGGATCGCCTCCACAAGCACGTTCCGCAGCGGCGCATCCGCGGTTCGCAGCGCGCGCACGAAGGGAAGGAAGAGGGACTTGTCGGTCCAGCCTTCCGTCACCGCGGCGAAGAGCTTCAAGCGTTTGGTGTGGCGGCCCGGATCCTTCTGGGAAAGGACGCGGTTCGAAACCACCTCGAGAAGTCTGAGCGCCTCCACGGACTTGACGGCTCGCGCCGCCTCGACAAAAGCCTTCTCGTCGGCCTCGCCTGTGAAAACCCCCGCGGTGAAGGCGGGAAGGATGTCGCGTTCGTTCAAGTGCGGGCCGTTCTACCTGGTCTTCGCATACTCGGCTCCGCCGAGCCACAGCGCCGAGCGACCCAGGGTGGAGAGAGCGAGCAGCCAGAAGTAGAAGCCCATCAGCCTGAGGTGTCGTGCCATTGAAACGTCTTCCTATTCGGTGTGCGGGGAGTCTATGCCAGAAAAATCGAACCGTCTGGGGTCTTCGTCTCGCGACGCTCTTTCGAAGGCCAGGACGGCGACCGCCAGGTCCTCGAACGCGACGCCACAGGACTTGAAGAGCGTGATCGCCTCGGGATTGCGGGCGGTTGGAGAGCGGCCGGGATCGAGTAGAGCGCCAAGGGTGGTGACCCGATCGACGACGCCGCCGACTTCGGCCTGGGCCATCTGCAGATCCCCGGCTTCGGCGAGGGTATCCGCGGTTTCTATGGCCAGCACCGAGGCGCGAGCCACGGTCTCGGCGTCGACTTCGCGGGCGTTCCGCATGTGCGTGCCGATCGGATTCACGTAGGCCCCTGGGGTGAGCCAACGAC
>JANNJB010000413.1:0-3352 GCA_031405615.1 Vicinamibacteria bacterium
CGCAACACGGTTACTCGATCAGCACCGCGATCCGCGCGGGCTCGAACGAAGTGCTGCAGGTGGAGACCGGTTCGCTCTACCCGGCCCTGCACCGTCTCGAGAAGCAGGGTTTCGTGAAGGCGTCCTGGGAGGTGTCGGTGAACAACCAGCGCACGCGGGTGTATCGACTCACGCCCGCGGGCCGAAAGCAGCTCGTGGCTGAAAGATCGAGGTGGGAGACGATCTCGGCGGCGATCCTCGGCGTGCTCCAGCCTGCTAAGCCCGGAGGTGTCGCGTGAACCTGTGGCCTGAGAGGAACGAACGGCGGAACGACGAACTCGATGAGGAACTGCGGGCCCATCTCACACTGGCCGCGCGGACGTATGAAGAGCAGGGCCACAGCGCGGCCGAGGCCATGAGGCGCGCGCGCCGCGAGTTCGGGAACGAGCACATCGTGCGTGAACTCACCCGCGACACCTGGGGAGGCGCACGCCTGGAGGAGATCATCCAGGATGTCACCTTCGGGCTCAGGGGACTGCGTCGGAGTCCGGGCTTCACCGCGGCCGTCCTGCTCTCGTTAACCCTGGGCATCGGCGTCAACATCGCGGTGTTCACACTGACCGACGCCACCCTGAACCGGCCGCTCCCGTTTCCCGCGGCAGATCGGATCGTGTCCATTACCGAGGAGAATCCCGCCAAGGGAATCCGGGGCGCGGGGGCCTCGCCGGGCAACATCCTCGACTGGCGCGAAGCCGCGGACATCTTCTCGGGACTGGCTGCGTTCTATTCGCGAAGTGTGGTCGTCACCGAGGAGCACAACGCGGAAGTCGTCGTGGGCTCGCAGGTCACCGCGGATTTCTTTGAGGTGTTTGGCGTTCGGCCGGCGCTTGGGCGCCTGTTCACTTCGGAAGAGATCGCGGCCGGCCTGTCCGAGACCGCGAACAACCAGGCCCCGGGGCCGGTGGTGGTGAGCGACGGTTTCTGGAAGCGCCGCTTCGGTGGTTCGCCCGAAGCCATTGGCCGCACGATTTCCCTGGATGGGGCCACGCGTCAGATCGTCGGAGTGATGCCGGCTACGTTTGTGCACTCGAACGCGGATATCGACCTCTGGCTTCCCTGGGACATGGCGCGCACCTACGCGCGCCTCAAAGCCGTGCCCCGCGACTGGCGCTTCGTAAAGGTGAACGCGCGGCTGCGCGAGCGTGTGTCGCTCGAGGCGGCCGCGGCGCGCATGTCTACGATGGCGTCGGCCATCGCGGCGCGACATCCGGATACGAACGCGGGCTGGAGCGTCGCGATGAAGCCTTTGCGGGACGAACTCACCGGAGACGCGCGAGAAATCCTGCTCGCCCTGCTTGCCGCGGTCCTTCTGCTCCTTCTTCTCACCTCCGCCAATGTCGCGAATCTGCAGATCGCCCGCGGCGCTGTTCGCGAGCGCGAGATGGCGGTTCGGCTGGCGCTTGGCGGGAGCCGTCCCCGGCTGGTCCGGCAACTCCTGACCGAATCGCTGGTGCTCTTCGCGCTGGGCGGCGTGCTCGGCGTCTCGGTGGCGACGCTTCTCGTGAGGGATCTTGCCGTCCTCGTCCCGCGTTCGATCGTGGCGCTCGATCAGGTGCGTCTTGATGGCCGCGTGCTCGCCTTCGCTGTGCTGATCACCCTGGCGTCCGGAGTCTGCGCGGGCATTCTCCCGGCGATGCGCACCGCGGCGGTGGGTGCGGCCAGCGTCTTCCGGGGCACGTCGAGGGGCGGCGCGTCCCTGCGCCTCGGGGCGCGCCGATGGCTGGTGGCGGGGCAGGTCGCGATCGCATTGGTGCTGGTCACGGGCGCGTCGCTTCTCGTGCAGAGCGTCTGGTCGCTCCGGGCCGTGGATCCGGGGTTTGAAACCTCGGACCGGCTGATGGTGCACGTGTCGCTCAACACCAGGAAGTACAACACCGGCGAGAGACGCGTCGCTTACTTCGACCGGCTGAGCGAGCGGTTGGCCGCGATCCCCGGAGTCTCGAGCGTGGGCGGCACAACTGTCCTGCCGATGGCCGAGGGAGGGACCGATTTCTCTCGCCCCTACTGGCGCGCCGATCGGCCGCGGCCCGAGGGAGCGCCGACTCCGGTCGACATCCGCATGGTCCTGCCCGGGTACATCGCCTCGATGGGCATGCGGGTGAAGGCCGGCCGCGAGATCGAGGACCAGGATGGGCCCACGGGCCGTCCGGTAGTGATGATCAACGAACGTCTCGCGCGCGTCACCTGGCCCGGCGAGGACCCGGTGGGGAAGCAGATCGTTCTCGACTACCTCGGCGGGGCTTATCCCTACGAGATCGTGGGCATCCTGAACGACACGCGGCATGGCCTGAGGCGGGAGCCGCGTCCCGAGGTTTTCATCCCCTATCGGCAAAACGCCTATCCCGCGCTCTTCTTCGTGGTGGAGAGCGGCCTAGATCCCACCCAACTGATCGCATCAGCGAGGCGGGCTCTCATCGATGTCGACCCCGGGCAACCCGCGCAACGAGTCACCACGATGGAGACACTGGTCGAGGGAACGTTGAATCGGGAACGGCTCGCCACCCGCCTCTTCGGCGGGATGGCGTTCATCGCCCTCCTTCTCTCGGCCCTCGGCATCTGGGGGATCGTTGACTACTCGGTGTCGCAGTCGACGCGAGATATTGGTTTGCGGATGGCCCTTGGTGCGAGGCCGGCTACGGTACTGCGAGAGATCATCGGTCACTCGTCCCGGCCCATCCTTGCCGGTGTGGTCGTGGGCGGCTTGATGTTGTGGCCTCTCTCCGCCGGGGTCCGATCTCTCGTGTTCGGTGTCTCCCCGCTGGAGCCTGGGACGATCGCTTCGAGTGTGCTTCTGCTCGTCGGCGCGGGTTTGCTCTCGGCTCTCGGGCCATCGAGACGGGCAACACGGGTCGATCCGGCCGCGGCACTTCGGGCGGATTGAGGGACTGCCGCCGCCTGGAAGATTCGAGGGAACTGTTTCAACGCGACCTTCGTCTTTATCGGTTGTGAGCAACGAGAAGAATCAGACCGGCCATTCCAGCCAAACCGTTGTACGCCAGTCGGTTCCGCCGGCCCAAACGTCCGTTCGTGGGACAACTCCGTTCGTTCCCGGGCGATCTGGAATCGGTGTTCAATTGAACGGATTCTTTTCGCGTTTTCTCGCAAACCAACCTGCTCGTCCCGCCGTCTCAGGCGGCATGAACAACAGAAGGAGTTCTGTGATGACCAAGCCAGTTTTGAAGACCCTCTCGTTCGCGTTCGTTGCCTTTGGCGCCGTCTCCGCTTCGGCCGCCGAACAGGGCCCGATGCTTCACCTCGCCACCATGCCCGTGGCGGTGAGCGCTTCCTGCACGGCGCAGGTGGAGATCGAACG
>JANNJB010000414.1:0-12153 GCA_031405615.1 Vicinamibacteria bacterium
CCGACCAGGCGCGCCGCCGACTTGACCTTGCCTCCCGCGGATCCCGCGACCAGAAGCCGGAACGGGCGGGAGAGAGACGACTCGAAACGCGGGGCGATGGGCAGTGGCGCCTTCAGGGGCTTCCCGCTTTGTGACTGAGCCGCCCGGCGGTAGGCCGCGGCGTACTCCGGATAGTCGGCGCGGTGGAGCAGGCCCGCCTTCAACCCCAGATCGTCGAGCATGGTGGTGAGCGTCTTCCTGGACGCCTGGTTGTTCGGAACGAAGTAGGCCGTGCACAGTTCCCAGATGTCGAGCAGCGCGAAGCAATCGGCCCGCACCGCCTCGCTGATGCGTCCCGGGAGATCCTTGTCGAAACTCGTGCCCCGCCAGACGTAGCCGGCGCCGTTGGCCGCCACGGTGGCGCAGATGTCGAGCGGTCTCTCCAGATTCCCGCCCGGCGTGGTGCTGGTGAATGCGCCGCTCGGCGTGGTCGTCGAATGCTGACCGCCGGTCATGCCGAAGTTGAAGTTGTTGAAGACCAGCACGGTGAGGCCGATGTTGCGACGCGCCGCGTTGAGCAGGTGCGCGCCTCCGATACCGGTGCCGCCGTCGCCCATGACCACGATGACCGTCAGGTCCGGGCGCGCGAGTTTGATCCCGGTCGCGTAGGTGATGCTGCGGCCGTGCAGGCCGTGGAAGGCGCTGGTGATGAAGTACTGATCCGAGAGGCCCGAGCAACCGATATCGCTGACCAGCACCACCTTTTGCGGATCGATGCGCAGTTCGCTCAAGGCCGCGCTCAACTGATCCAGGATCGAGTGGTGACCGCAGCCGGGGCAGAACGGGTAGGGGGTCTGGTTGCGGTAAGTGGCGAGGTTGGTGACCGTGGTGGGAGCGTTCATCGCGCCGCCTCCATGAAGGACTCGGGCGCGATCAGCTCGCCGTCGACTCGGTGCAGCCCCACGACCTCGATCCCCTGAGCCAGGCGCTCGATCTCGCGCCGGTACTGTCCGTGGTTCAGCTCCGCCACGACGATGCGCGTGATCCCGGCGAAGGCGTCGCGTATCGCGTGTTCGGGGACCGGCCACAGACTCTGCACGGTCAGCGCCGACACTCTTTTGCCGAGGGCGCGGATCTGCGCCACCGCCTCGCGCATCCCGCCCGCGGTGATCCCGTAGCTGACGAAGAGCGTGGTTGCGCCGGGCTGAAGGTCCTTCACCGCCAGTTCGATTTCCGCGGCGTTGTCCTCGATCTTGGCGCGGAGGTGTTCGTTCAACTGGGCGACCTTCCCCGGGGCTTTCGTGATGAACCCGCGTTCGTCGTGGGTCGATCCGGTGAACCGCACCGCGCCCGGGCCGCCGAACTGCGCCAGTGGCGGCACGTCCGCGGCCGGAACATAGCGATACGGCAACTCGTTCAAGACCTGCGCGGCCCGCGGCCGCACCCCGGGCTTGTCGTACTCGTCCGCCTCCACCGTGGTGGTGGTCATGTTGAGTTCCTTGTCCGTGACCAGGAACACCGGGCAGCGGAAGCGCTCGGCCAGGTCGAAGGCGCGGCGGGTCAGCGAATAGCATTCGGAAACCGACGAGGGCGCGAGCGCGATGATCGGATAGCCGCCTGCGGTTCCCCAGCGCACGAACTGCACGTCCCCCTGTCCGACCGTGGTGGCGCCGCCCGTCGCCGGGCCCAGCCGTTGCACATCGACGATCACCAGCGGCACTTCGCCGATGATCGCGAGGCCGATGTTCTCGCTGCAGAGCGAAAGGCCCGGCCCGCTGGTCGCGGTCATGGCCCGGGCGCCGGCCAGGGTGGCGCCGATACACATCCCGATCGACGCGATCTCGTCCTCGCCCTGCACCGCGACACCATCGACCTTGGGCAACTCGCCCATCATCTGCATCAGGATCGGCGAGGCCGGCGTGATGGGGTAGCCCGCGAAGAAAGTGCAACCGGCGTCGAGCGCGCCACGGACGATGGCGGTCGACCCGTCGGTGAATTCACGCATGGACCCTCCAAAGACCAGTCTCCGCCACCCCGCCTCGCGGAGGAATAGTGCAAACGGCCCATCGCCCGGAAGCTTCTGGTCGGATCGTCCTCGCGCGGAGCGGCGTAGAATCCATTCAGGCTCGGGAGCCTCCATGGCAAACATCGGCACGGGCAAGAAACGCATCGCAATCCTGACCGGAGGCGGTGACGTGCCCGGTCTGAATCCGGCCATCCGCGCGGTGACCATCCGGGCGCTGCGCGAGGGGTACGAGGTTATCGGCCTCAGGCGCGGCTGGGCGGGCATCATCGACCTGGTCCGCGACCACGATTACGACAACCGCGACAACTTCCAGCATCTGTCGGAGGAGATCGTCAATCGGGCCGGGCGCACCGGGGGGACCTTCCTGCACACCTCGCGAACCCGGCCGAGCGCGGTCAAGGCCGACGGGGTGCCGGAGCATCTGCGGGACAAGTTCGCCATGGAGACGAACGACCTGACCCCGGAAGTCCTGAAGAACCTCGACTGGCTGGGCATTGACCATCTGATTCCGATAGGAGGCGACGACACTCTCAGCTACGCGGTTCGGCTCCACGAGGAGGGCGTCAGAGTCATCGCCATCCCGAAGACCATGGACAACGACGTGCCCGGGACCGACTACTGCATCGGCTTCAGCACCTGCGTCACCCGCACCATCGAGATGGCGCACCGCCTGCGCACTTCCGCAGGCTCGCACGAACGCCTGCTGGTGATGGAGGTGTTCGGCCGCTACGCCGGCTTCACCGCCATGTTGCCCACCATGGCGGGCGCGGCCACCCGGTGCGTGATTCCCGAGCACGAGTTCAGCCTGGACACCCTCACCGAGATGCTGATGTACGACCGCAACCGCAATCCCAGCAAGTACGCGGTCGCGCTGGTGTCCGAGGGTGCGGTGGTCGCGGGAGGCGAGAAGATCTGGGCGAGCCGGGCCACCGATGCGTTCGGGCACGCCAAGCTCGGCGGCATTGGCGACCTGGTGTCCGCCGAGGTCCAGAAGCGCACGGCCCAGTACAACAACGGCAAAGAGGTCAACATCATCAACCAGAAGCTCGGATATCTGGTCCGGGGCGGCGACCCCGACGCCATCGACTCGATCGTGCCCATGGCTTTCGGCAATCTCGCCTTCGACCTTCTCCTAAGCGGGGCGCGCGGCCGCATGGTGGTGGTGAAGAACGGCTGCTACGGCAACATCCCGCTCGACATCGTGACCAGCACCAAGAAACTGGTCAACGTCGAGCGTTACTACAACACCCAAAGGTACCGGCCGCACTTCAACAGTTTCGACATGGCTCCGCTCTTCATCATGACCAGCGAAGGGTGATCTAACCGGGCGCGCTCCAGCCTCTCGGGGGCGGGCGGCGGATGCCCCAATGCGCGGCTATCATTCTAGAAATGGCGCGATCGATTCTTGGTTTCTCCGACGCGGATGCCGCGGCCCGCCACGCGGCGCATCTGTTCATCCGGCTGGCGAAGAAAGCCGTGTGGGATCGCGGCGTCTTCCACGTCGCCCTGGCCGGTGGAAAAACGCCGAGGCGCACCTACGAGCGGCTCGCGACGTCCGAGTTCAAGCGGAAGGTCGAATGGAATTCGGTCCAGATCTACTTCGGCGACGAACGCGCGGTGGAGCCGGATCATCCCGATTCCAACTTCAACTCCGCCAACGAGGCGCTCCTGACCGGCCTTCAGCTCCATTCTTCTCAGATTCACCGCATGGCGGGTGAACGAGGGGATTTGAGCCTCGCCGCCCGCGAATACGAGGCGGAACTCGCGCGCTTCTTCGGGGTCAAACGCGAAGAAGCCCTGCCACGTTTCGATCTGGTGATGCTGGGCCTGGGCAGGGACGGCCACACCGCATCCCTGTTCCCCTTCACGGCCGCGCTCGGAGAGCAAGACGCCTGGGTGGTTCGAAATGAAGTCCCGCAACTGAGCACGGAACGGCTGACCCTGACCGCGCCCGTGATCAACGCCGCCCGCAACGTGATGTTCCTGGTCGAGGGGAGCGACAAGGGGGAAGCGCTCGAGCGGGTTCTCGAGGGGCCGACGAATGTCCTCGAGTTCCCCGCCCAGCTTGTAGCACCCCTGGACGGCGACGTGTTGTGGCTGGTGGACGAGGCGGCAGGGGCCTACCTGAAACGCCCGCCCGAATTTCCGCCCATGGAAATGGAAGAGGCCGGATCATGAGCGGAGAAATCAGACTCGCTCCCTCCATACTGTCCGCGGATTTCGCTCGCCTCGGAGAAGCGGTGGCCGAAGCCGCGGCCGCGGGCGCGGACCGGATCCACGTGGACGTGATGGATGGGCACTTCGTCCCGAACATCACGATCGGTCCGGTGGTGGTTCAGTCTTTGCGCAAAGTCACCACTCTGCCGCTCGAATGCCATCTGATGATCAAAGACCCCGATCGCTACGCGCCTGAATTCGCGGCGGCCGGGGCGGACACGATCACCGTGCATCCTGAAGGCGCCCGTCACCTGCATCGGACGATCCATCGGATCAAGGAACTCGGGAAGCGCGTCGGGGTGGCTCTGAACCCCGCGACCTCGGCGTCGGCGATCGAGGAAGTGCTCGCGGACGTCGACTTGATTCTCGTCATGACCGTGAATCCGGGTTTCGGCGGCCAGAAGTTCATCGAGAGCACGCTGCCGAAGATCCGCCGCATCCGCGAAATGATCGATTCGGTGAACCCGAAGTGCGAACTCGAAGTGGACGGCGGGATCGACGCCATCACGATCGGCCGCGCCGTCTCCGCGGGCGCGCGCGTGTTCGTCGCCGGTTCTGCGATCTTCGGGGCAAAGGACGGGGTCGCCGCCGCGTCAAAGCGAATCCTCGAGGCCGGCACCCAGGCCCTGACCCACCCGTACCGGTAATCGCGATTTCGGGGCAGCGCGCAGCCTCCCCTTGGGGGACGCGCAGCGTGCCCCTGCATGGTCCCCTACCCGACATCGCCGCGGTCGCACCGTAGGGGCACGCTGCGCGTGCCCCGAAATCTCCCCTGCGCGTGTCCCCCTACGCGTGCCCCGAAAAAAATTCCCGCGGAAATCCCTTGACATGGATCAGTCCTCAGGAGCAGATTATGGGTGTCGGTTGCACCGCGAATATCTACGCCGCGACCGAGAACAAAGGACGCGAGAAACCTCGGGGCCAAAAAGCCTCAGACCCAAAAAGCCTCAGGCCCAAAAGCCCCAGGAACGAAAGGAGGCGCGATACAGCGATACACCGCATGACAGGCGACACTCCACCTGAGAAAGACGGCCCCTCGGGAGCCAAACGGTCCACTGAGGGGTGCTCCAAGTAACCAGAGCCGTCCACTACGAGACGGCCGGGATCAAAACAAAAGATCCCACCCGGGCCTGGCTTGATCGCGTCCCCGCAAACGTCGGGGCCGACGCCAGGCCCTTTTCCTGCCCGCGGTTCTACTCGGCCCTCAGCGTCCTGATCGGATCTCCGAGCCTCGGGGCGTTGCCTTCCCTACTCCCAGACCCGCTGCCCGCCCTTGAAGGCGTTGAAGTTGTCGCCCCGACGACAGCCCTCCGGGAGATCCTTGAGCAGCTTCGCCTGGCCGCCGCCCAGGACCACGTAATCGGCGACCATGGCTTTCTTCAGGTGCCCGACGACCGTGGCGACGTGATCCCGCCACTTCTTCTTCCCGAAATTCTCGAGACCGCGCAGGCCCACATAGTCCTCGTATTCGCCCTTGCGAAACGGCAGGTGAGCCAGTTCCAGGGGGGCCACATGCCCGGCGGTAACCAGCGCCGAGCCGAGGCCGGTCCCAAGACCCAGGAAAAGCATGGTGCCACCCTCGTAGCTGCCGAGGGCCTGCATGGCCGCGTCGTTGATCAGCTTCACGGGCTTGCCGAGCGCCTTCTGAAAGTCGAACTTCACCCAGCCGGTGCCGAGGTTGTGCGGTTCGTGCGAGATCTTCCCGTTGATGATCGCCGCGGGAAAGCCGATTGACACCGCCTCGTAGGGCTTGTCGGCCGAAAGCTTCTTCACCGCGGCCACCAGGGCGCGCGGCGTGAAGTGGGTGCCCGAGGGCACCTTCACCGGTTCGTCCGCTCCGGGCATCAGAATCTTGAGATTCGTCCCGCCCACATCGAGTACGAGAACTTTCTTGCTCATTCCGGCGTGTGCCAACCTCCCACATCAGCAACGAGCCGATCGGCCTGAGGGGGTCCCCATGAGCCCGGCTCGTATTCCCAAAGGTCACTGGGCCCGTGGATCACCGGATCCACGATCCGCCACGCGGCTTCGACCGTGTCGTAGCGGGCGAAGAGCGTCGGATCGCCCTCCATCGCATCACCCAGCAACCGTTCGTAGGCATCCATCTCGTCGCCCGTGCCCTGCTGCACGACCGCGAGTTCCACCGGCCGGCCGGCCATTCCATCGCCGGGCCGCTTGGCGCGCGCGCCGATCGCGATCTGCACCTCGGGCCCCAGCCGGAATCGGACGTAGTTGCCCTTGGCGAACGCGGCTTCGTGAAAGACCACCTGCGGCGGCGTCTTCAACTCCACCACGACCTCGGTGACCGTCTTGTGAAGAGCCTTGCCGCCTCGAACCAAGAAGGGCACGCCGGCCCAGCGCCAGGAATCGATCCACAGCTTCAAAGCCGCGTACGTTCCGATGTACGACTCCTTGGCGACGCCGGGCTCGTCCCGATAACCGCGGAACTGGCCGCGGACCATGTGCGCGGTGTCCAGCGAGCGGACGGTGCGCAGCACCTTCGCCTGTTCATCGCGGATCGCATCGGGACTCGCCGACGAGGGCGGCTCCATCGCGAGGAAGCCGACGACCTGGAGCAGGTGGTTCTGGATCACGTCACGGATGACGCCGGTCTCATCGTAGAACTTGCCGCGGCCGCTGACCCCGAAACTCTCGGCCATGGTGATCTGGACGTTCTCGACGTAGTTGCGGTTCCAGATCGGCTCGAGGAAGGCGTTGCCGAATCGGAAGTACAGGATGTTCTGAACCGCTTCCTTGCCGAGGTAGTGGTCGATGCGGAAGATGGACGACTCGTCGAAGGCACGGTGAACGACTTCATTCAGCGCGCGCGCGCTCGCAAGGTCGCGTCCGAAAGGCTTCTCGACCACCACCCGACCCTGGGTCTGGCACCCTGACTCCGCGAGCCGCTGGATGACCGTCGGGAACAGGCTCGGAGGAATCGCGAGGTAATGCGTCGGACGCGACGTGCCCTCTTTGTCGAGTACGGCCTTGAGCTGAGAGAACGTGGCGGGATCCGCGTAGTCCCCGTCGACGTAACGAAGCTTCGACGCGAGGATCTTGAACGCGTCCTCTTTCAACCCGCCATAGTTGGTGACGCTGTTCTTCGCGCGTTCGATGAGCTGGTCGACATTCCAGCCCGACTTCGCCACTCCGATCACCGGAAACGTGAGATTCCCGCGCCGGGCCATGGCCTGGAGTGCCGGGAAGATCTTCTTGTACGCGAGGTCGCCGGTCGCTCCGAAGAAGACCAGGGCGTCGGAGGGCGCCGCCTTGGGCGTCATTTCTTTTCGACGTGCCCGCCGAAGCCGAAGCGCATGGCGGAGAGAACGCGATTCTGGAAGTCGTCCTGCCCGCGCGAGGCGAAGCGCTCGAAGAGAGATGCGGTGAGGACGTGGGCGGGAACCCCGACATCGTTCGCCGCCGCGACCGTCCAACGCCCTTCTCCCGAATCGGAGACCTTGCCCGAGAAGTTCGCGAGATCCGGGCTCGTAAGAAAGGACTGGGCGGTGAGGTCGAGGAGCCAGGAGGCCACCACACTTCCCCGCCGCCACAACTCGGTGACTTCCCCGATGTTGAAGTCGTACTGGTAGTGCTCGGGATTCCGCAGCGGCGTGGTCTCGGCATCCTTCTCATGCGAAGCCTTGCCGATATTCGCGCTCTTGAGGATGTTCAGGCCCTCGCCGTAGGCTGCCATCATTCCGTACTCGATGCCGTTGTGGATCATCTTCACGAAGTGACCCGCTCCCGCGGGACCGCAGTGGAGATAACCCTCCTCCGCGGTTCCCTGGCCGGCGGGACGGCCGGGGGTGCGCGGAATTGTGCCCAGGCCGGGAGCAAGGGCTTTGAAGATCGGGTCGAGGTGCTTCACGATCTCGACCTCGCCGCCGATCATCAGGCAGAAGCCGCGCTCCAGGCCCCAGACGCCGCCGGACGTGCCCATGTCGATGTAGTGGATCCCCTTGGGACCGAGGGCCTTCGCCCGCGCGATGTCGTCGTGATAGTGGGAATTGCCGCCGTCGATCAGGGTATCGCCCGAGGAAAGCAACGGGACGAGGTCGGCGATCGTGGCATCGACGAACGCCGCGGGGACCATGATGCAGAACGCGCGTGGCTTGTCGAGCTTCGAAACGAACTCGGAAAGCGACGCGGAGCCCGTGGCCCCTTCCTTGACCAGGGCCGCCACCGCATCGGCAGAGCGGTCGAACACGACCAGTGTGTGCCCCGCCTTCATCAGCCGTCGCACCATGTTGGCGCCCATACGTCCCAGACCGATCATTCCAAACTGCATCGCGTCTCCTCTTCCTGTTTGACCGCCGTGATAAAGCGTCCGAGGTTTAGACGGGGACTCTACCTCAAGCGAAAATCAGCGATTCGCCTTGTAGTGGTTGATAAGACCATTCGTCGACGCATCGTGGCCCGTGACCTCGCCCGGCCCGCCCAGCTCGGGCAGGATGGCCTTCGCGAGCTGCTTGCCGAGTTCAACGCCCCACTGGTCGAACGAGTTGATGTTCCAGATGACGCCCTGGGTGAAGATCTTGTGCTCATACATGGCGATCAGGGACCCGAGCGAGCGCGGCGTGATCTTCTTCACGAGAATCGAATTCGTGGGCCGATTGCCGCTGAAGACCTTGTGCGGCAGAAGTTTCTCGAGGGCGTCCCCCGAGACGCCGGCGGCGGTGAGTTCCCCGCGGACCTCCACCTCGGTCTTCCCGGTCATGAGCGCCTCGGTCTGGGCGAAGAAGTTCGAGAGCAGAATCTGGTGGTGTTCGCCGATCGGGTTGTGCGAATCGATCGGGGCGATGAAGTCGGCGGGAACGAGCTTCGTGCCCTGGTGGATGAGCTGATAGAACGCATGCTGGCCGTTGGTGCCGGGCTCGCCCCAGATCACAGGCCCAGTCGAGCACGCGGCGCTTTCACCGTCACGGGTGACGCCTTTGCCGTTACTCTCCATGTCGCCTTGCTGGAAGTACGCCGGGAAACGGTGGAGATACTGGTCGTAAGGAAGGATGGCGTGGGTCTGGGCGTCGAAGAAGTTGTTGTACCAGACGCCGAGGAGCCCCAGGATCGCCGGGATGTTCTTCTCGATGGGCGCGGTGCGGAAGTGTTCGTCCATCGCATGGCCGCCTTCGAGCATGGCCTCGAAGTTGTCCGGCCCGATGAAGACCATGATGGGCAGGCCGATCGCGGACCAGAGCGAATAGCGGCCGCCGACCCAGTCCCAGAACTCGAACATGTTCTTCGTGTCGATCCCGAACTTCGAGACTGCCTTCGCATTCGTTGAAAGCGCCACGAAGTGCTTCGCGACGGCGGCCGGGTCGCCCGCGGCCTTGAGCAGCCATGCGCGAGCCGTCTCGGCGTTGGTGATCGTCTCCTGCGTGGTGAAGGTCTTCGAGGCCACGATGAAGAGAGTTGTCTCAGGACTCAGATGTTTTACGGTCTCGGCCATGTGCGTGCCGTCGATGTTCGAGACGAAGTGAACGTTGAGGCCGGGCTTTCCGTAGGGCTTGAGCGCCTCGGTGGCCATGACCGGGCCCAGGTCGGAGCCGCCGATGCCGATGTTGACGACATCGGTGATGGCCTTGCCGCTGTAGCCCTTCCACGCGCCGCTGCGGATCGCGTCTGAAAAGTCGCGCATCTGCTTCAAGACGCGGTTCACGTCCGGCATCACGTCCTTGCCGTCCACCAGGATGGGCCGGTTGGAGCGGTTGCGCAGGGCGATATGGAGCACCGCGCGGTTCTCGGTGATGTTGATCTTCGCGCCGGAGAAGAGCCGCTCCGTCCATTCTTTGAGCCCCGCCTTCCCCGCCAGGGCCGCGAGCAGACGCATCGTCTCCTCGCTGACGCGATTCTTCGAATAGTCGAGAAGGATGTCCTCTAAGCGAAGGGAGAACTTCGCGAAGCGTTCGGGGTCGTCCACGAACATCTGACGCATCTGGCGACCGGCGATCGCCCGCTGATGTTCGGCTAACGCCTGCCAGGCTTCGGTCTGGGTCACGGGGGGCATTTGTTCACTCCGGAAGTGATTGAAAGTCGCGCGGGATGCGGATGATCGCTCGTTTCGGCGCCCCTGTCATCTCGCCCGCCCGGGCCCCCGGGGTGGAGAGAGCATCCCTACCCATTTGTAAAATAGAAATCAGTTTCTATAATGCAAGAGATGAAACCCCGCCGAATCACCCGACTCGTGCGCGCGCGCCTCAAGGATGGCCCCGCAGTGGCCCTGGTGGGGCCGCGCCAGTGCGGCAAGACCACACTGGCGCAATCACTGGGCGGACGATACTTCGACCTGGAGAATGAGGCCGACCGCGTGCGGCTGGACCTGACCTGGGCCGAGATTGAGGCGTCGCGGTCCCTCGTGGTTCTCGACGAGGCGCAATCCTGGCCGGAGGTCTTCCCGCGCTTGCGCTCGGCGATCGATCGCGATCGCCGGCGCTTCGGCCGCTTTCTGCTTCTCGGCTCCGTAGCGCCCAGTCTGATGACGCAGGTTTCCGAGTCGCTCGCCGGCCGCCTTGCCTTGATCGAACTGACCCCTTTCCTGATCAACGAGCTGCCCTCGTCGTCGCTCTCGCGTCTGTGGCTCCGCGGCGGCTTCCCCGACGGCGGCGTTCTGCGCCGCACGTCATCGCCCGGCGTATGGCATCGCGACTACCTGTCGCTGCTCGCCCAACGAGATCTGCCGTCGTGGGGACTTGCCGCAAAGCCGCAGGTCACTCTGCGCCTCATGCGCATGCTGGCGGCGACGCACGGACAGGCATGGAATGCCTCCCAAATCGGTCAGAGCTTCGGCCTCTCGTACCACACGGTCAACTCCTATCTCGATTTCCTCGAAGGGGCATTCCTGGTTCGACGACTTTCTCCCTACTCCGGCAACATCGGATCGCGGCTCGTCAAAGCGCCCAAGGTCTACTGGCGCGACTCCGGCCTTCTGCACGCCCTCCTGGGCGCCCCGACCGAGGACGCCCTCATGAATCAGCCCTGGGTGGGCGCCAGTTGGGAGGGATTCGTCATCGAGCAGATCCTGGGTCTTCTCGGACAGCGAGGGGATGCCCCAGGCGCATTCCACTTCCGCACGAGCGACCAACGCGAGATTGATCTCGTGCTCGATTTCGGATCCCGTCTCTGGGCAGTTGAGATCAAGCTCACCTCATCGCCCTCCGTCTCGGACGTCGAAAAGCTCAACCGACACGCCGACCTGATCAAGGCGGATCGTCGATTTCTGGTCTCCCGCGCCACCCCCAGGGTCTCCGGCGGAAAAGTGGTGTTGTGCGACCTCAAAACGCTCGCGAATGAGATCGAGAGCAGCGGCGCGGATGGGCGCGTGGCCTGACCAGAGCCAAAACCCCGCCTGGCCCTCAGGCTTTGGCGGCGAGCGACTTGAGCCGCTCGGTCAACATCGCTTCGAGCGACACGATGGCCTTCGAGAAGCCCTTGATGCCTTCGTCGAGCTTGTCGTTCGCCATCCGGTCCTTCTCGTGCAACGCGCGGAACGCGGCCTCGTCGACCGGCGTCTTCGGAATGTCCATCGTGGCCGCGTTCGCGGGGTCGAGCTTACGGACGAGCACGTCCTCTTTGGATTGCAGGTCGGCGAGCAGGTTCGGGGCGATGGTCAGCAGATCGCAGCCCGCCAGTTCGATGATCTCTCCGAGATTCCGGAAAGACGCCCCCATGACTTCGGTCTTGTAGCCGTGCTTCTTGTAGTAGTTGTAGATCTTCGTCACCGAGAGCACCCCCGGATCCTCGGTCGGCGGGTAGCTCTCGCGGCCGGAGTCCTTTTTGTACCAGTCGAGGATGCGGCCGACAAAGGGCGAGATCAGACGCACACCGGCTTCGGCACACGCGATCGCCTGGTGCATCCCGAAGAGGAGCGTGAGATTGCAGTGAATCCCCTCCTTCTCCAGAACCTCAGCCGCCTTGATCCCTTCCCAGGTCGACGC